>NZ_JBSFNN010000015.1:0-110016 GCF_053587115.1 Streptomyces sp. NPDC003697 | reverse complement strand
CCTTCCTCTATGCCCCATCAGCCCACAAGTCACCCGATCCAGGACCCCGTTCGAACCAGACCGAGCGCACGACCGGATAGAGAACGGCCAGTTAGAACTCCTAACGATCTTCGAGGTGGTTGGATCACTCCGGGACCGATGATCCGGAGGTGCGGGGTGGCGCGGCCGAAGCCGTGGAAAGTCGACGACGAGCTGTGGGCCGTGGTCGAGCCGCTGCTGCTAAGGGTGGAGCGCCGGACTCGGCATCCCGGTCGCAAGCGGCATCCGGACCGGCTGGTGTTCCAGGGCATCCTTGCTCCACACCGGGATCGCCTGGGAGCACCTGCCGCAGGAACTCGGTTTCGGCTCCGGCATGACCTGCTGGCGCCGCTTGGTCGAGTGGTCCGACGCGGGGGTGTGGCCCCGGCTGCACGAGGTCCTCCTCGCCGAACTCCGCAGCGCGAACGCCCTGGACTTCTCCCGGGCTGCGGTCGACGGCTCCCACATCCGCGCGTTAAAGGGGGAGCCAAGACCGGACGAAGTCCCGTCGACCGAGGCAGAACCGGCAGCAAGCATCACCTGATCACCGACGCCACCGGCATACCGCTCGCCGCCGCACTGACCGGCGGTAACCGGAACGACGTCACCCAACTGATCCCTCTGCTCCAGGCCGTGCCGCCCGTGCGAGGCAAGCGCGGTCGGCCCCGACGCCGCCCGGACGTGGTGCTGGGCGACCGCGGCTACGACCACGACAAGTACCGCCGACTGGTCTGGGACCTCGGTGTGAAGCCGTTGATCGCCCGCCGCGGCACCGACCACGGCTCCGGCCTCGGCACCCAACGCTGGGTCGTGGAGCGCGCATTCGCCCACCTTCACTGGTTCCGCCGACTGCGGATCCCCTGGGAGATACGCAACGACATCCACGAAGCCTTCCTCACTCTGGCCTGTGCGCTGATCTGCTGGCGACGCCGGAAGTCATATAGGAGTTCTTAGCGCGGATTGCCGGGACTGTAAATCGTTCGGTGTAACTCCCGATCATGGAGGATGCATCGATGACCAGTGAGAACGTGGCCGAGGACGAGGTCGGCGATGCGGCAGTGACTGTGTCGGCGAAGGCTGTGGACGACGAGCTGGTGGGCCGGGCCCAGGCCGAGGGCCTGCAGCTGACCGGCGAGGGCGGGCTGTTGCAGCAGCTGACCAAGCGGTTGCTGGAGTCCGCCCTGAAGGCGAGATCACCGACCATCTCGGCTATGACATTCGTGATCCGGCGGGCAAGAACGGCGGCAACTCGCGCAACGGCACACGCTCCAAGACCGTGCTGACCGACGTGGGGCCGGTAGAGATCGTCGTGCCTCGCGATCGGGATGGCTCGTTCGAGCCGAAGATCGTGATGAGCATGGTCATCGACCACAGGACGACGCTCTCGCTGGTGTCGGCGCGCCGTTCGTAGTCACGAACCAGGCGCCGGCTGCGCAGGAGCCAGGCGAAGGATCTTTCGAGGACCCAGCGGCGGGGCAGGACCTTAATGCCGCGGGCGCCGTCGCTGCGGCGGACGATGTCGAGGACGACTCCGAGGTGCTCGTAGACCCGGTCCCACGGCGGGAAGTGGGCGGCCATTGCCCGCCACTTGATGCCATTGTCCATGAGGTAGCGCACCGTGTCGATCATCTGCCGGTGGCAGTAGCTCTCCGGCCGGCCGCCCCGGCCTGTCAGCCATCGGGGCACCGGTAGCAGATCGCGCTCCAGTGCTCACTGCGCGTCGCTCTTGTCCGAGTCGTACCGGGGCCGGCGCTCCGGCCGGTCGGCCGCGTTCCCGAACCGATGGGCGAGGCAGTCACACCCAGGAGTGGACGAACTGGACTCGGCGACCAAGACCACGCGACACTTCGACAACAGGGCCTCTTGCTTCTCGCTGGATTCGACAACCGCGAGCTACCAAGAGGCCCTTCTTCCATGCATCTGCACCGGCCGACTCACCCGAACCAGGCCCTTGTTCGAACCCCTCCGACCACACGGACGGATAGAGAACGGTCAGTTAAACACCCCCGGAACCAAGCATTCCCCCAACACCACAGCACGGACTGACGCCTTGTGGATGTCAGTGCCATGCGCTGTACTGTCTGCACGTTCGTCTCACCGCCCGTCCGCCGTTAAAGCCGAGCGCAGCACCTCACCACCGAGACAGAAAGTAGATCGTGAAGGCCCCCGCTCCTGCCGGTATCGCCACACTTATCGCCTACATCGCCACTATCCCGGCCGCCAACTTGGCCGTCACCCATTTCGGCGCGGTACCCGTCGGCCTCGGTTACGTCGCGCCTGCTGGCGTCTACCTCGTCGGCCTGGCGCTCGTCCTGCGCGACCTTGCACGCGAGGCGACCGGCAGAGGCGCCATTCTTGCCGCCATAGCCATCGGCACCGTCCTCTCCTACCTCCTCGCCGACCCCGGCCTCGCCACTGCCTCAGCGGTTGCCTTCGCCGTAGCTGAGACCATGGACTTCGTCGTTTACGAACCCCTGCGCCGGAGAGGACTTCTGGTTGCGATACTTGCCTCGAACGCCGTCGGGCTTATCGTCGACAGCCTCCTGTTCCTCCACCTTGCCTTCGGCTCCCTTAATTACCTGCCTGGACAAATCCTCGGCAAAACGTGGATGACTTTCGCGGCCGTCATAGTCCTGGCGCTACTGCGGCGCCGTTACCGCGTTATCGCCTAAGGCTTCCAGCCTGCCATTCACGCATGGCAGGTACCGCCATGGCCTGCGCTAAGGCCGTGGGCAGGGCTCAACTGGCCGCTACTGAACTTGAATGGGTGATGTCGGGCTGGACGGCTGCACTTGGTTCCTGCTGAGACTTGAGTCAGATGTGGGCTCTGATCTGCTTCACCGGGTGCCCGAGGGTGTCGCCGATAGTGGCCAGTTCCTCGTCGCCGAACCAGTCACGTTCGGGGTTCCAGATGGCTATCTCGAAGCGGGCGAAGCCGCACGGCCAGTCGTAGTCCAACACGTCCAGCGACGTGGCAGTGCCGCAGCAGGGCACTTCCACGGCCAAGGTGTCGAAGCCGTCCTCACAGTGGCTTTCCAGCAGGTCGGCGTACCACTCGGAATCGATCGAAGCACCGGAGTGCGGGCAGCCGATCCGTTCCAGGTTGTCGCCGCAGTCGACGGGTGTGAGGCCGTCGTGCCAGGTGACGTCGATCTCGACTTCCACGCCATCGGGCAGGCCGGGAGCCAGGTCCGCGGCAAGCGCGGCAGTCCGCTCGGCCGCCGCCCGGTCGGGCTGCCACTGGGGATCGGTCGGAATGATCGACAGGACGTCGTCGCTCACGGGCTCACTCAATTCGTCGGGCACAAGTGTTCGGCGGGGTGTCGCGATCGTAGGGCCACGTGGCAGGCCGGCCGTTCCCTGGGTTCGTTACTCGTGAATGGCAAGGCCAGTGCCGGCGAGGCAGCCGTCGACTATGTCCGGTCGATACTGGATCTGCTTGAGCCTGCGATTGACGGCCTTGGTGATCTGGGCCAGGTGGGCCGCGGCGAGCTTGCCGACCTCTCGCTTGACCAGCGACCAGATGCCTTCTTGCGGGTTGAGGTCAGGTGCGTACGCGGGCAGTTGGAAGATGGTGAGCCAGTGCACGTTCGCAGCGGCCCACTCCCTCATCCCGGCGGTCAGGTGCAGCCGAACGTTGTCCCAGACGGGCACGATCGGGCCGCCAAGCTGGATGCGAGCTCGGACAAGCAGATCCCGCAGATCGCGCCAGCCGAAGCCCTTCGGCTCGTCTTTGCGACCGCGGTACTCGCGGACGGCGTAGATCAGCCGCGATCGTTCCCCGCACCTATAGCAGACCATGCCTGCCATCGAGACCCGTCCGGATCCCCGCCCGCGGACCCGCACCACCGGAGTGCGGCCGACCCGGCCCCAGGTCCTGGCACGCGGCGGCATCATCGACTGCCCGGCCTCGTCCTGAAAGACGATCCAGGCTCCGAGCGCCGCCGCGGTGCTCTTACCCGCGGCCAGACCTCCTTCTTCCACAGCTCGACCGCTTCGTCATCCCGCTCGATCGCCCGCCGAGCGGGCTGCTGCCATGACCAGCCGTGCCGCTTCAGCAACTGCCAGGTGCCCTCCACGGTGTATGAGACATGGAAGAGGCGACCGATCAGGGTCTTCACCCGCGCCAGCGTCCAGCGCTGATCTGCCCAGCCGTGGACCAGCGGTCCCCGCTCCAACTCACGTTCCAGCCTGTTGACGCGGGCCGCGCTGAGCTTGGGCCGTCCCGGCGAGCCTGCGGATAGCAATCCCGCCTCGCCTCGCTCCCGCCAAGCCCGGCGCCATCGCTCGACCGACCGCTCACTGACCCGCAGCGCGGCCACGATCTCCCGGTTCTTTTCCTCGCGTTCAAAGCGCTCCACGGCCTGCAGCCTGACCCGCTCCCGGGCGGCCCTCCCCGCGGCGGTCAACCCGCCGCCCTGCGCATACCTCACGCCCAGATGGCTACCAGCGCCGAACAGCACCCGTCAGGCAAACCGCCCCGACATCACCCGTTCAAGTTCAGTACTGCCGACCCGATAGCTGCCCTGCGCGTCGAACCTGTGCCGTGTCTTGTCGGAGAGGCGGACGGTGACGGTGTAGTCGTCGGTGTTGTAGTCCACGACTCGGGCGTTCTCCGACGTGGCCGTACGGGCCAGGCGGTCGTCTGTCCGGTCGTCCACGACGACAGTCGTGATCAGGGCACCGGCCACCGCGCACAGGATCACCCCCGCAATTCCGCGGACCAGGCCCCGGCGCCAAGGGCGGACGTCGTCCGTCGCCGGAGCCGGCAGCGTGATGCCGCCGGCCGCGTCGGGCACGAGCGAGCGTTGGCGGCCGCGCGCCCGCAGCCGCGCCACGACGGCCGCCCAGCCCCAGCACAGCGCCGCCACAACGACGGCGTCCGCGATCTTCTCGGCCGGCCCGCCCAGCCAGACATCGGGACTGCTCATCCAGATCAGCAGCAACGGAGCGGACACGAGCGCGAGTTCCGGTAGCACAAACAACCACACCAGGTGCGGCAGGAAGAGCATCGATCCGGCCGCATCGAGCCAGTCCGCCCCACAGGGCGCTGCCACCGTGCACATCGGGTCGGGCAAGAACATCCAGGCCGCCATGACCACGGCCACCAGCAGCACCACGGCCGGCCCCACCGGCCGCGCCCACGCGGGCACCCGGACGTCCGCCCACCGCCTGGCATCGGCGAACAACCAGGGGCGAGCCGAGACATCCGCATCCGGCACTGAACTCGTCGTCACCCGCGTATTATTCGCCGCGGTTGTATGCCCCCTGCGCCTGGGGCCACCCCGAGTAGTACGCCCGATGGCGAGCGCCGACCAACGCTGCTGTTGCGGGTTCTCACGGCAGTGGTCCGGTGTCGCCACGCTCACCTGCCAGCTCACCAGCAGCACAGAGGTATCGGTTTCGGCCGGAACGAATCCCTCTAGATCAAGCGCTGACCAGTACGGATGCCGAAAGTAGAGGGTGGAAGTCAGTCTCACTGACTCCCGCCCTCTCTCGTTGTCTCTCAGCCTTCGCGACACACCTCCGACACACTCTTCAGCCGCACCATGCCGGCGGCGGGGAAGATCGACAGCAGTAGTCGCGGTGCAAGGCGCGCACTCCCTCACGATCTCGGCCTGCTGACCCGTGGCTTCCGCTTTCTCGGCCACCACCCGGACTTCCGGCGTCACCTGGCCGGCATTGTCCGCTCATACCACGGCGGCCGGTACAGCCGCTCAACTTCCTTATCTACTGCGCAGGCGTGAAAAGAACCCAATATGATCCCGGCCACACAGCAAGGGAGACGCAGTGGCTGGTCAGGTCATACGGGTCCGGTTGGACGGGAGCGCCGACGAAAACGAGGTCATGGCTCTGAAAGCCTGGCTGGAACGTGAGAAGCCGCTGGAAGAGCTTGTGCGTAGCGGCCACTTGCACATTGAGGAGCAGGTCAGGAAGGACACGCCCACGGGCCAGATGGGGTCCGGCTGGGAAATCGTCCTCCACGTCGCCGAGACCTTCACCGCCGCCGTGGCCCTGGCAGAACAGACAGAGCGCGCGATCAACGCCTGGCGCGCCAACCGTCGCAGGGCGGGACAGGATGAACCGCCCAATCCCCAGGTCGAACCGCCACGGGGCTCCGACGAGGAATAGCCAGTGAATCTTTTCGATCCGCGCGGGAAAGAAAACAGAGCACTGATCGTCGGCGTGTCCGAGTACGACAACCCCGACCCTTTCAGCGGCGTGCCTGGGAATCTGCCGACAGTGCAGACCAACCGCACCGGACTCAAGGACGCGTTGCACCGCGGTGCGATGTTCGACGAGGGACAGATCACCGTGTGCGCCTCGCCTACGTACGACGGCTTCTGGGACGCTTTGCAACGGGCCGCCCAAGAGGCCGAGGGGTTGCTACTGCTCTACTTCGCCGGGCATGGAATCCTGTCCGTAGACGGCAGCAAACTGTTCCTACAGATGCGGAACGCACAGGTAGAGCCCGGAGGAAACGACACGTTCCCGGGTGCCGCTCCCATAACTGATGTGCTCAACAAACTCGCCAACAGCAAAGCCGAGCGGATCGTAGTGATCCTCGACTGCTGCTACGCGGGCAATGCGGCTGAGGCCTGGCAGAAGATGCGGGACCCGCGCAAGAAGCGCAAGATCCTGCTGCTGATGAGCGTTCAGTCCAACCGCCCCATCAGCGAGGACGGCGGCGATGGCACACCCTTCACTCGTGAACTCGTACAACTGCTCGAACAGCAGCAACAGTCGACACTTCTCGCTCTGTACAGGGAGCTGCAGGGGTGTCTACAGATATTGACGGTCGAGGGAGGGGACCGGCAGGAGCCTCAGGGGGCGTGGGAACCGGGCATGGACGTCCTGCTGCGGCCTGGACTGCCGCCTCAGTCCGCCAACGGAGATGCCGGCGGGGACGACGGTGGACGCCACGGCGACGAGCGCAAGGACCAGCCCCATCCCCTTCGAATCCGTCGCGGCATCGCGTTCATGAGCATCGCGTTCGTGATCATCGCCTGCCTCACCCTCCTCGCCGCCACTGGAGGCATCCCGCCCATCTGGAGTGAACCACCTGAGGGCAACCCTCCCACCGCCTCTTCCAGTCCCACCCCTTCCCCTCCACCTGACGACGACGAGGACAGGGAAAGCTTTGCGCGACTCAGAGCTGCGCAAGCCGGCACAAAGATATGGAGAGTCGGCGTAAAGGTGGGCCAGCCAGGCCTGAGCCAGCGGGGAGGAGGAAAGTGGAGCGGTAAGGAGATCGACTACGCGAAGGTCATCCTCGGCGCATTGGGTATCAAAAAATATTACTTCAAGGGCGTAGACACATCCATGCGAGCAGAGGAGCTGAACAGCAGAGGGGTCGACATGTTCGTCGGGACCTACGGAATATCACCTGCTCGGAAATTAGGCACGCCCGGGAATCCTGCCGTGATTTTCGCCGGACCATACTTCAAAACGGACCAAAAAATTATGCTGGAGCATTACCCAGGGTCCAAGAAGCTAAACGAGGCGAGAATCCGGGGAAAGCGCGAGCTGGTGCGCGGAATCTCCGACATCCCCAATAACGCTCGGCTGTGCGTGGTCAAGGGGTCCAGCGCAGAAGAGTACCTGCAACACGACAAGGCAAGGTTGCCGTACATCGAGCATCGAACCGACTACGACCTGTGCATCAACGGGCTCGACAGCATTTTCGATGCGGTACTGACAGACGAAGTAATCCTGCAAAATTTCAAAAAAGGCGGCAAATATTTCATCGCCGACTACGCCTTCACCGAGCCCGAGGAATACGGAATCGGACTGAACGTCAGCGACACCCGCGTCAAACGTGAGATCTGTAAAGCGATGAAAGCCACAGAGGCGAAAAGGGACGCCATCTACAAACCTCTGCAGGGCGAGGGTTACTCACCTCCCGACATGGACGAATGCGGTTGATCCACGCCGCCGCGTGCACTGTGCTGCGGCTACGTGACTCCACCCTCGACCCTGACAAGGGCCGTCCCGTACGACGGTGAGCAGCGCCCCGGGCCGGGCCCGGCCGGTGGCCGCCCACCCCACCGCGCGCAGCGTGTGCGACCTGGCGCGGGCCGGTGGCGGGTGTGCGGCGGCGGACCTAGCTTCGGATCATGGACTCGACGAGCAGCGGGCCAGAGCCGGCGACGGCCCGCCTGTCGGCCGGCCTTGTCGCCCTGGCCTGGGTGACTCAGTTCCTGGTGGGGACCGACCTCTTCGTGGTGGCGCCGCTGCTGCCCGACATCGCCGCCTCCCTGCATGTCGCTCCGGCCAGTACCGGTCTGCTGATCACGGCGTTCTCCCTGGCGTACGTGGTGGCATCGCCGTTCGCGGGCTGGCTGAGCGACCGCTATGACCGCGCCCGGATCCTGGCGGGTGGGTTGGTGTTGTTCTCGCTGGCCAATGTCGCCACCGCGTCGGCTCCCTCCTTCGGGCTGCTGCTGGCCACCCGAGTGGTCGCCGGTGTGGCGGCGGCGGCCACCGGACCCACGGTGTACGCGCTGGTCAGTACTCGTGCGCAGGCAACGGCGCGGGCTCAGGTCCTGGCGGTCGTGGGATCGGGTCTGCTGACCGCGTTGTGGGTGGGTGCCCCGGCGGGTGCACTGCTGAGTCGGCACACGGGCTGGCAGGCGGCGTTCGTGATCCTCGCCGCCGGCACCTGCGTACTGGCCGTCCCGCACGCCTTCGTCTGGCGCTCCGGCCCGACCCCTGCCCCGACCGCCGGCAGTAGGGCCGCCGCGGGCAGCGGGGGTGCCGGCAGCACGCCGGGTGCCGGTGAGGCGGTTGTCGGCAAGCAGGTGCCCAGTGGGCAGCAGGGTGCGGGTACGGCGGCCTTCGCGGTCGCGGTCACTGCTCTGTGGGCGTTCTCCGTCTACAGCCTCTACACCTTCCTGGCCGTCGCCTTGCATGCCGACGGCAGGGCGGCCGACGTGTCGTGGCTGCTGGTGGCGTACGGCGTCGCCGCTGTCGTGGGCGGGCAGGCGGGAGGCCGGCTCGCCGACCGGGCCGGTGCGGTGCGCGTCACCGGCGCGGCTCTCGCCCTCATGGCCGCGGCCGAGACCGCAGTCGCTCTGGTCCTCCCGTCCACCTGGGCGCTGACGGTCGCGCTGGCCCTGTTCGCGCTGGTCGCTTACGCCTTCTTCCCCGCTCAGCAGCGGCATCTGGTGGACACCTTTCCCGAGCGGGCGACAGGGATGCTGTCGTGGAACAACAGCGCCCTGTTCGTCGGGTTGTCGCTGGCCGGTGCGATCGGCGGACCGGTCGTGCACGCCTACGGCTATCCGCGGCTGCTGTACCTGGGGGCGGCCGTGGCCGTACCGGCCTGTCTGCTCACCCGCCACCGCCCGGGTGACCGCCGGCGGTCCCGGCCCGGGCACTGACCTCCCGACCCGACGGGGCCAGCCAGGTCATACCGAACCGGTGCGCGAGGCATTTGCCCATGACGCGATCCTCCTCATGGAAACCGGCGGTGATGTCAGGGGGCCTCTGGAGCAGGCAGCACGGTCGCACTCCGCGGGCATGGGGATCACCGGCCTCCGTGCCCGCCGGCACCCGGCCACACCTCTGCCGAACGCTCTGGAGACGAGGTGCGGGTGCGCGCGTTGTTCGCGACCGGGCCCTTGATCCGAGGCCGAAGTCCGCAGGCGGATCGAGACCGCCCTGCCCCATCACGCGTGGGGCGTGGCGCCGAGACGGCCGGTCTCCCTGAGGCTCGGCTGCCGGCAGACGAATCCGGAACCCGCACCCTGGATCAGCCACGGGCGCCGCCTTCGGTGCTTGGTGAGGCACTGACTGTGGGGGAAGCGCTGACTCCGCCGGAAGGCCTCACGGACGGTGACCTGGAGGGCGTCGCCGTCCGCGACGTCGAACCGGGGCGGCTGCTGGGAGGCCGGGGTGTCGGGTCGGCCTTCACAGGTGGAGGCGAACTGGTGGTGGCAGCGGGAGTCCGGACAGTCGGTGATTCCCGGTGGGACGCCGTCGGTCGCGGGCGCGAAGGACGGTCACCGATCGTGCCCCGGCGACCTGCTCGGGACGAGTGTGTGGCCGTGGGCTCCGGTGGAGTCGGTGATTGGGCGGCCTGGAACCGGGACTCGTCGGGGATCGGATGTTCCGGTATCCGCGCCGCTCGCGGGCTTGTCTGCTCGGGCAGCAGCGACGCAGTGGCCACGCCGCCGAACAGGGTGAAGGCCGCCGCGACAAGCGCCAGGCCGGCGTGCCTCTTCAGCCTCCCCGGGCGGTTGCGCCCGGCACTCGGTGCAGCTTGCGGGAGGTCCGGGGGCCACGACACGTCGGGTACCTCATGGGAGCCCGGTTCCTGACCGAAGTGGACCTCCGGCACGGCGGTGTTCACGGCTGGGGCGCTGTTGTCGCGGTCGATCGGCTGCGCGGGTCGGGAGCCCGGTTCCTGACCGAAGCGGGCCTTCGGCACCGTGGCGTTCACCGTTGGGGCGCTGTTGGCGCAGTCGATGGTCTGCGCGAGTTCGGAGTCGTATGCCCCGCACTCCGGGCACGTCACAGTGCCGTTGAGGGTGCGGCTGCACGGGATGCAGTAGTCCATGGGCCAGACAGTTCAGCGCGTCGGTCCGCCGGGGACTGCGTGGGCCGGCGGGCCTGATCGGGCGGCGGACGGGAGATGCCACGTGGTTTCGTTCGGGGTGATGCCTGCCATGTGTGAACCTCACTCACCGGTGTGCAGGTGGGTCATCGGTTACTGAGGTCAACGGTTCGGAAAGAGGCAGCGCTCAGCCAACGGCTGAAACGTGGGGTAGGTAACTTCGCGCTGAGGGAGCAACCGGCCAGGGTGGACTCGCAGCGCCGGCGGTGCGTCGGAACTGTCCTGGACAGCCCCGTTGGCCGGGCTGAGCCCGACGCAGTTTCGGGAAGCTGGTGATCGTTCTGCGGCGCCAGGGCGCGGATGCTGTTCGCGAGGGCCGGGGGCCGTGGAGTCTTCCGCTCGAGGACCAGGCCCTGCTGGTCGACGCCGATTGGCGCACAAACCTGACCATGCGGCGGCTCGCCTCGCCGATCGGGGTCTCAAAGTCGGCGGCAGACCGGATCATGTACCGCCTCGGGCCGATGCTCGCGGTTCAGCCCCGCAAGAGGTTCGTTGAAGACACCGTACTCATCGTGGAGGCCGCCACCCGCGACCGGACCATCGCCGAGCGGCCGTCGCGGCGGCCTACGTCAGGCGTCGGAGGCCGCGTACACCCGCCGGCCGCCGACGAAGGTCTGGGACACCGCGGCGGACGCGATCTCCTCGGCCGGCAGGGCGAAGACGTCCCGGTCGAGGACGGTGAGGTCGGCCAGCTTGCCGGGCGCGATGGTGCCGGTGTCGTCGAGGTGGTTCACGAAGGCGCTGCCGGCCGTGTACGCGCGTACCGCGGCGTCCAGCGGGATGCGCTGCTCGGGCAGGAAGACGGGGCGGTCGGAGTGCGGGGCCTGCCGGTTGACGGCGGTGTGCAACGCGGCGATCGGGTCCGGGCTGGAGACAGGCCAGTCGCTGCCGGCGGCCAGCACGGCGCCGCTCGCCAGCAGTTCGGCGAAGGGGTACTGGCGCGCGGCCCGGCGCTCGCCGAGGAAGGGGATCGTCAGCTCGTCCATCTGCGGCTCGTGCGCGGCCCACAGCGCCTGGATGTTGGCGGTCGCGTCCAGCGCGCGGAACCGGCCGATGTCGGCCCTGTCCACCACCTGCAGATGGGCGAGGTGGTGGCGGCCCGCGGACGGGCCGTTGACCCGCCGGGCGTGGGCGAGGGCGTCCAGCGCCTCGCGGACCGCCCGGTCCCCCAGTGCGTGGAAGTGCACCTGGAAGTCGCGCGCGTCCAACTCGGCGACGATCCGGCGCAGTTCGGCCGGGTCGACGAAGGAGAGGCCGGTGTTCGTGGAGGCGCAGCCGCAGCGCGTGAGGTAGGGCTCCAGCATCGCGGCGGTGCCGCTCTCCGCGATGCCGTCCTGCATGATCTTCACGGTGCCCGGACGGAACCGGCCGCACGTCAGCTCCTCGCGTCGGCGCAGCAGACCGTCGATCTGCTCCAGGTTCTGCGCCGGCTCCCACCACAGCGCGCCGCGGACCCGAGCCGTCAGCAGGCCCTCCCGCGCCGCCCGCAGATAGGCGCCCGAGGCATCGGCGGTGGAGGCGTGGTCGCCCAGCAGGGCGTCCTGCCAGGCCGTGATCCCGTACCCGTGCAGGATCTCCTGCGCCCGCAGCAGCCCCTGGAGCTGCTCCTGTGCGGTGACGGCGGGGGCGTGATCGGCCACGAGCGCCATCGCGGATTCCTGGAGCACGCCGCTGGGCCGGCCGTCCGGGTCGCGTTCGATGCGGCCGTGCTCGGGGTCCCGGCTGCCGGCGGTGAGCCCGGCCCGTTCCAGAGCAACGCTGTTGACCCACGCCCCGTGGTGGTCGCGGTTGACGAGGTATACGGGCCGGTCGGGTACGAGCGTGTCGAGCAGGTCGCGGTGCGGCACGCCACCGTCGAACGCCTCCATGGACCAGCCGCCGCCGACGATCCACGGTCGCTCGGGGTGGGCGTCCGCCCAGGAACGGATACGTGCGGCGTACGCGTCGGCGGTGGAGACGCCGGACAGGTCGCACTGGCCGATCTCCACGCCCGCCCCGACCGGGTGGACGTGCGCGTCCTGGAAGCCGGGCAGCAGCAGCCGGCCCTTCAGGTCGACGACTTCGGTGTCCGGGCCGATCAGGTCGCGCACCTCGTCCCCTCCCACGGCGACGATCCGGTCGCCGCGCACCGCGACGGCGCCGGCTCGGGGCCGGGCGGGGTCCACGGTGTGCACCGGGCCGCCGGTGAAGACGAGGTCGGCGGGGTTGTCGTGGTGCAGCAAGGGTGTCTCCGCTGGTGTGAGGAGGGCGGGTCGGGGCGGGGCAGGCCGGGTGCCCCGCCCCGTGGTGGGCGGGTGGGGTGTCAGTCCGCGGCGGCGGGCGCGCCCCTGCCGTCGGGTGCCAGGGTGAGCCGTTCGGCGTCGGTGCTGCGGCCGGTGGTGAAGTAGGGCGAACGGCGGTGCCACTTGGCGAAGGCGGCAACGCACAGACCCGAGACGACGAATGCCGAGACGAGCGTGAGCATGAACCAGCCGTTGTCCGGGCTGACCTCGAAGTGGTCGGCGCCGGTCGCGTACTGGTACACGAGGTAGCCGCCGAGCGCGAACAGGGACAGCGCGCTCGCCGCGGGGACGACGACGCTGCGCACCGCCCCGCGACCGCCGGGCCGCAGGTCGCCGCGGAACCGCACGGCGCAGGCCAGCGCCGTCAGTCCGTAGTAGAGGGCGACGATCAGCCCGATGGAGTCGACCGCGGTCAGGATCATCTCGTTGATCTGGTGGATGCCCACGGCGAGGATCGCCACGGCCGCCGCGAGAGCCATGATCAGCAGGGTGCCCGCTGCGGGCGATCCGTAGCGCGGGTGCACCCGCGTCCACAGCCGCCCGAGCACCTGGTCGCGCCCCATCGCGAGCGCGCCGCGGGCCGTGGGGATGACGCTGGACTGCAGCGAGGCGAAGGCCGAGCACATCAGGGCCGCGAGCGGCAGCGAGGCCCAGGGTTCCGGTGAGAGGCGTGAGCCGAGGTAGGTCAGGGCCTGCGGGCCCTCCTGGACGAGTTCGCCCTGCGACATGACCCGCTGGAAGGAGATCGACGCGAAGATGAACAGGCCCAGGACGCAGAGCAGGGCGATGATGCCGCCGCGCGCGGCGTCCGAGGCGTTGCGGGTCTCCTCGTTGACGGTGAAGGCCGCGTCCCAGCCCCAGTAGATGAACACGGCGAGGACGAGCCCCTGGGCGAGGGACTGGACGGAGCCGATCGCGAACGGGTTGAGCCAGTCGAACGAGAACGGCTGGTCGCCCACGATCATGGCCCAGGTGCAGAACACCAGCAGCACGGCGTACTCGAACAGCAGCAGCCACCACTGCAGCCGGGTCGCGGAGCGGACGCCCGTCACCGCGGTGACGGTCACGGTGACCAGGGCGACGAGGCCGACCGCCGCGCTGACCGCGGTCGCCCGCGGGTCCAGGCCGATGCCGAGCACGCTGTGCAGGCCGGCCTTGTTGGCGAACTGCAGGATCACCGATCCCGTGATGGTGCTCGTGTAGGCCATGAACACTACGTTGGCCACCAGCACCACCCAGCCGGTCAGGAAGCCGGGCCAGGGCCCGATGGACCGTCCCACCCAGGTGTAGCCGTTGCCGCAGTTCGGCTCGGTGCGGTTCAGCCGGGCGTACGACATCGCGATGCCGAGGATCGGTAGCACCGCGACGACCAGCAGCGCCGGGGTCTGCCGACCCGCGTACACGGCCAGCGCGCCGATCCCGATGCCGATGCTGGTGGTCGCCGCCGTACTGGACGCAGCGATGGCGACTCCGTCGCGCACCCCGAGAGTGCGGCGCATGGAGGTGTTCTCTGTGCTGTTCTCACCGATGACGGAGGCCAAGGTGCGCTCCTTCGCGGAGGGGCCGGCACGACGCGGGGGCATGCGCTCCGCGCGTCGGCGACCAGGCGGCGCGTTGCCGCCCGATGAATGGATTGCGCCGATGAAACAGCGCTGCCATCCTTACGTCAATAAGTTGTCATAAGGATCGGCGACGACACGACGTCCCCTGCCACCACTCCACGGAGCGCGCCATGACCGCACACGACCGGATCCCGGTCACCCGCCGACGGCGCCGTGTCACCGGAAGCGGCACGGTGCTGACCGACGAGCGCATCGTCACCACCGCCCTGGAGCTGATCGAGGCGCCGGGCGGCAGCGCGCTGAACGTCCGCCGCCTGGGCCAGGCCCTCGGCTGCGACCCGAGCGCCGTCTACCGGTACTTCGCCGGCACGGACGCGATCCTCCTGGCGGTGGCCGACCGGCTCATCGAGGAGTCCGTCGCCGGCTTCACCCCCAGCGCCAACTGGCAGGCATCTCTGCGCGAGTTCGGCGTCCGCGTCCACCGCTCGATGCTGCGCCATCCGCGCCTCGCGGTGCTGCGGGCCTCCCGCCTCACCACCCGCCCCGGCGAACTGCGCGCCGTCGACACGGGGGTGGGAATCCTGCTGCGCGCCGGCTTCCCCGCCGCCGACGCGGTGCGGCACTACCGCGCGTTCATCGACACCGTGCTCGCGCACGCGGCCGTCGACGCCACCGTCCAGGAGCGCGACGCGCGTCTGCGGGTCGAGGAGGAGCGGGCCTGGCAGGCCGCCTGCGACGCCCTATCGGACGACGCGTACCCCCATCTGCACCAGGTGCGCGGCCATCTCCGGCTGTTGACCGGCTCCGCGTTCGACGACGTGCTCGACGTGCAGCTGGCGCATCTGGCGCGACTGCGCCCGTCGTCGCGGTGACGCCGCCAGGACCTCACCGGACCGACGCCGGTCCGTCCTTCCCCACGGAGGCCGACCGCGTCTTCCCGGGCCGGCGCGAGGGCTGCAACGCGATCATGTTGAAGCGCCGGAGTTCACGCCTCCGGGTCGAGCAGCCGCTGCTGCACCTGCAGGACGAGGCCCAGGAGCCGGCCTTGGCGTATGCCCTCGGTCTGCATCCACTCGTCGAAGCGGGGGCGCAGGTACCGGGTCATGTGCGTGCCGTGGCGGCGCAGCACCGAGCGCCTGACGGAGATCTCCTCCTGCACCTCCCTGCGGAGGTCGTCCGTCCAGCCCTGCGCGCGGTCCTCTTCGGTCAAGGGGGTCTTGAGGGCCGTCACCGCCTCGTCGAGGGTGGTGAGCAGGGTCATGGCTTCTCCGGGGTGTCACGGGAACGCGATGCCGCACGGCCGCTGTCCCGCCGTGCCTCCCATGGCCGGCCGGCGCGCGAGCCACGCGTCCCCGCAGATACAACCGCATCCGGTGTCCCGGCCGCCACCAGCGGTGCGCCGTCGGCTCCGTCATGCCGTGCGCTTGCGGGCCGCCGTCTTCTTCGCCGTGGTCTTCTTGGCCGCCGTCTTGTCGGACGACGCCGTCTTCTTCGAGGTCTGGGCCGACGCGGACGCCGACTTCTTCGTCGACGCCGCCTTTTTCGCCGTCGTCTTCTTGGCCGTGGACGCCGCCGCCTTCTTGGCCGCCGTCTCCTTCGGCCTCGCGCGGGTGGTCTTGCGTTGCGGGAGGTGTCGGACCTCGGCGTGCTCCGCCTCCTCGGCGGCCGTCTCCCCCACGTCCTCGCCCCTGGACTGCTTCGCCGCCCGGACGCTGTTCTCCAGGGCCGCCATCAGATCGAGGACCTTGCCGCCCGCGGCGGGTTCGGCGGTCCCGGGCAGCGCCTCACCGGTCGTCTTCGCCGCGATGACCTCCTCGACGGCCTGGCGGTACTCGTCGTGCAGGTCCTCCAGGTCGACCTCGCCGAGGGTGTCCATGAGGGCGTCCGCGAGGTCGAGTTCCTTGTCGCGGACCGAGACGTTGGTGTCCGGGGCGATGCCCTCGGGGGCGCGGACCTCGTCCGGCCACAGCAGGCCGTGCATGGCGATGGCGTCGCCGACCACGCGCAGCATGCCCAGGCGCTCCCTCCCGCGCAGGGCGAACTTGGCGATCGCCACCTTCTGGCTGCGTTTGAGCGCCTCCCGCAGCAGCGTGTACGGCTTGGCGGCGGGGGCGCCGCTCGCGGCCAGGTAGTACGCGTTCTCCATCTGGAGCGGGTCGATCCGGTCGGCCGGGACGAAGGCCACGATCTCGATCGTCTTCGCGGTCGGGAGCGGCAGGTGGGACAGGTCCTCGTCGGTGATCGGGACGATGTCGCCGTCCGCGTCCTCGTAGCCCTTGCCGATCTCGCCCTGGGTGACCTCGCGGTCCTCCAGCTCGCAGAACTTGCGGTAGCGGATGCGGCCGCCGTCCTCCGTGTGGATCTGCCGGAAGGAGATGGAGTGGCTCTCGGTCGCGTTCACCAGCTTGATCGGGATGCTGACCAGGCCGAACGAGATCGCGCCGTTCCAGATGGATCGCACGTGCAGCACCTTCCGCATCGATGGGGGCGGCTTGGCAGATATGTCGCCATTTCGTGGTTTTCTTATCGTATGGCGCCGATCACAGTGGTGGAGGGGCGACGGCTCGCGCTCAGCAATCTGGACAAGGTGCTCTATCCCGCGACCGGGTTCACCAAGGGCGAGGTACTGCACTACTACGCGACGGTCGCCGACGTCCTGCTGCCCCATCTGCGCGACCGGCCGCTGTCCTTCCTGCGCTATCCGGACGGGCCCGACGGACAGCAGTTCTTCGCCAAGAACGTGCCGGCGGGTACGCCCGAGTGGGTGACGACGGCGGAGGTGCCCCGGGCGGAGGGGCCGGCGCGGATGGTGCTCGTGCAGGACCTGCCGAGTCTGATGTGGGCCGCCAACCTGGTGACGGAGTTCCACACCCCGCAGTGGACCGTCGACTCGCCGGAGGTGGCGGACCGGCTGGTGTTCGACCTCGACCCCGGGCCGCCGGCGACGGTGCTGGAGTGCTGCCAGGTGGCCCTGTGGCTGCGGGAGCGGCTGGCGCGGGACGGCATCGAGGCGTACGCGAAGACGTCGGGGTCGAAGGGGCTGCATCTGCTGGCCGCGGTACGGGGGGCGTCCAGTGAACGGACGTCCGAGTACGCGAAGGGGCTGGCCGTGGAGGCGGAGCGGGCGATGCCGGAGCTGGTGCTGCACCGGATGACGCGGAGTCTGCGGCCGGGGAAGGTGTTCGTGGACTGGTCGCAGAACGCGGCGCGCAAGACGACGGCGGCGCCGTACACGCTGCGGGCGCGGGCGCAGCCGTGGGTTTCCGCGCCGGTGACATGGGAGGAGGTGGAGGGCTGCAGGGGGGCGGGGGCGCTGGAGTTCCGGGCGGAGGATGTCGCTGCGCGGGTGCGGGAGCGGGGGGATCTGCTGGGGGGGCTGCTGGACGGGCGGCGGGCGGGGGCGTTGCCGTGAGGGAGTGCCTTGAGGGGGTGCCGTGAGGGGGCGTCCCCCGCCTCGGGTGATGCCTGCGGGGGAACGCCGAGCCGGGGGTGACAGTCCCCCCTGCCCGCCTGGACGTCGCGTGGGGTGCGCGGCCCGGCGTTGACGGGGTGCCGCCGCGCCCACCCGTGCCGCCCTGGCGGCACGACTGCCCGCGGTGTGCGGTGCACGCGACCGCTTCCGCGGTGTGCGGTGCACGCGACCGCCTCTGCGGAGAGCGTGCCCGCGGCTGCCCCGCGGTGCGGCGCGCGCGACCGGCCGCGCAGAGCGGTGCCCGCGGCTGCCCGCGGTGTGCGGTGCATGTGACCGGGCGCGGGGGGCGGCGTTCACGGCTGTCTGCGCTGTGCGGTGCGGCGGCGCTCGCAGGCCGGTCGCGGGGTGGGGGCTGAGGGTTGTCCGCGGAGAGCGGCTGCCTGCCGCTGCCCGTGGTGTGCGGGGCAGGCCCCCCCCCCGCGGGTCCAAGGGTGCGCTCAGACGTGCAGCCAGGTGCGGCGGTCTCGGGCCAGGGCGTGCAGGGCTCCCACGTCCGCCGGTTTCAGTACGCCGCCCAGGCGGGACAGGTTCGGCAGGTCCGTGTCCGTGAGGATGCGGACTCCGCGCGGCGGCGTGGTCACCCGCAGGTCCGCCGGGCCTGCCAGGGCCAGGACCGGGCGGACCTCGGCCGTCAGGGCGTAGGAGGCCCGGTCGGCGTCGGCGCGGACCCGGCGGAGCAGCGGTTCCGCCGGGCGGCGGCCGGGCGTGACCATCGGGTCGGCGACGAGGACCCGCTGCCTGCGCGCGTACACCGTGTGGACGGCGAACAGGCCGCCGGGGCCGATCACCAGGTGGTGGATGCGGCCGCCGCCGGGCAGCGGGACCGAGTGCAGGGTGTGCCAGCCGGCGCCGTCCAGGCGGTCCAGGGCCTCGCCGACCGTCTGCTCGGCCAGGAGCGCCCGCCGGCGCGGGTCCGGCCGCAGGCGGCGGACGGGAGCCGGCTCCCGTTCGAGGGCGATCAGCAGGGCCTCGCCGGGGCGGTTGGGCGCCAGGTCGTCGTCGGGGTGGAGGGTCAGCCGCGCGAGTTCCGCCGGGTTCGGCACCGGGGGCGGGCCGACCTCGACCGGGCCCGTCAGGAAGGGGCCGAGCACCTCCAGGACCTCGTCCCGGGCGTCCTCGCCGAGCAGGTTCACCCGGGCCGCCTCACGGTCGTACCAGGCGACGTTCCTGCCGTCCGCCCGGCAGACGTACAGACGCTCCTGACCGTGACGCCAGGTCGGTATGACGCGCAGCCCGTTCATGCATCATCACCCCACGACCATGGGAACAGGCGGGGTGCTCCAGGGGCAAGGACCCGGTTACCTTTGAGGCAGTCCGGGGGGCACTCACGGGAGGCGCCGTTGCGTACCCGCAGCAAGCAACCCGACGTACCGGTTCCGGACAGCGCGTGGAACGAGATCGTGCCCGGCCTGTGGATGGGCGGGCACGAGTTCAGGGGCCGCTCGGGGCACCTGGAGTTCGCCGTCGTGGGCAGTGAGTTCGATCTCGTGCAGACCCTGCTCAGGCTGCCGGGCCATGGACCCGGCCCCGGCGTCGAGCACCAGGTGTGGCCCATTCCCGACGGCCCCCTGGACGGCACGCAGCTGGCCGGGGTGATGCGGCTGGCCCGCGCCGCGTGCGACGCGCTGGCGCAGGGCCGCCGGGTGCTCGTGCGCTGCTACCACGGGTACAACCGCTCGGGCCTCGTCGTCGCGCACATCCTGGTCCGGCAGGGGTGTTCCTTCGACGACGCGATCGGGCTCATCCGCTCCCGGCGCTCGCCGTGGGCCCTGCACAACGACCTCTTCGTCGACTACCTGCGCGCCGGACTGCCGACCACCCGGCTGCTGGAGGAGCTCGGCGACTGAGCCCCGTTCGCCGCACTCCCCCACGCTTCCTTCCCGCACCCGGGCGGCAGCCGCACCGCCGGCCCCGCGGCCTTCCGTGCTCGCTCGAAAGGCGCAGCCGTTCCCTCCCACCGGCGGACGACGACGCCCCAATGGCGGGGCATCACGGCCTTGCGCCCTGTCGCGCCCTTAATCTGGCGATCGGCCAGGTTCGCCCGCCTCTGGTGGAGGTGCCCCCATGTCACCGCGCTCCCCCCTCACCCGTCCGGCCGTCGCGGCCGCCGGCGGTGGCCTGGTCACCGCGGCCGTCGTCACGCCCGCCGTGGCCGACGGCGGCCGGGACGGGACGGACACGGCGGACGCGACGACCGCCTCGGGTGCGTCTCCCGGCGGGTGCCCGATATGACCGAGACCGGAACCGCCGGTGTGACCGTGCCGGCCGCGGACCCGCCCCGGCCGGCCGCTGCCCGTCTCCCCCGGCGCCGTGGCGTCGAGCTCGCCCTCATCGTGCCGGCCGTCCTGCTGCCCGTGTACGGCTACTGCGCCGTCGGTCTGGCGCAGTACGGCAGGGTGCCGCCCGGGGCGGCCGGGTACGGCGCCGGGCTCGGCGGCCTCGCGCTGCTCGCGCACCTCGCGGTGCGGCTGCGGGCACCGTACGCCGATCCGCTGCTGCTGCCCATCGGCGTGCTGCTCAACGGCCTGGGCCTGGTGCTGATCTACCGGCTGGACCTGGGCACGCCGGGCGACCGGGCGGCGCCGGTCCAGCTCGTGTGGTCCACGCTCGGCGTCGGCCTGTTCATGCTGGTCGTGCTGGTGCTGCGCGACTACCGGTGGCTGCAGCGCTACTCCTACCTCTGCGTCGCCGCCGCGCTCGCGCTGCTGACGCTGCCCATCTTCTTCCCGGCGGTGAACGGCGCCCGCATCTGGATCCGGCTCGGCGGCTTCTCCATCCAGCCGGGCGAGTTCGCGAAGGTGCTGCTGGCGGTGTTCTTCGCCGCCTACCTGGCCGCCAACCGCAACGCGCTGGCCTTCGCGGGCCGCAGGGTGGGGCCGCTGCGGCTGCCCACGGGCCGCGTGCTCGGCCCGATCGTGACGATCTGGCTGCTCAGCGTCGGGGTCCTGGTGCTGGAGCGGGACCTCGGCACGTCCCTGCTGTTCTTCGCCCTGTTCGTCGTCCTGCTGTACGTCGCCACCGGCCGCACCGGCTGGGTCGCGGTCGGGCTGCTGCTGGCCGCGGTGGGCGCGGTGGCCGTCGGCCGGCTGGAGCCGCACGTGCACAGCCGCATCGAGGACTGGCTGCACCCCCTGGCGTCGATCGAGGCGGGACAGGGCCCCAACCAGGTGGCCCAGTCACTGTTCGCCTTCGCGGCGGGCGGCCTGCTCGGCACCGGGCTCGGCCTCGGCCACTCCCCCCTCATCGGGTTCGCGACCAAGTCGGACTTCATCCTGGCGACGGCCGGCGAGGAGCTGGGACTGGCCGGGCTGTCCGCGGTGTTCCTGCTGTACGCCCTGCTCGTCGAGCGCGGCTACCGGACCGGTCTCGCCCTGCGCGATCCCTTCGGCCGGCTCCTCGCGGTCGGTCTCGCCTCGATCGTGGCGCTCCAGGTGTTCGTGATCGCGGGCGGGGTGACGGGGCTGATCCCGCTGACCGGCATGGCGATGCCGTTCCTGGCCCAGGGCGGCTCCTCGGTCGTCACCAACTGGGCGATCGTGGCGCTGCTGATCCGGGTGAGCCACGTGGCCCGCCGGCAGTACGACGGGCACATGGCGCCGTGAGCGGGCACTTCGCCGTCGGTGACCTTGCGAGCGGTGGCTCTGCGAGCAGTGCCCGTGCGAGCGGTGGCGCTCCGGCGGGCGGCCGCCCCACCTGCGGCTCCGCGGCCGGGGGCTCAGGGGCCGGGGGCTCCGGGACCAGGGGCTCCGCTACCAGCGGCCTCCGGACCGGTGACCGCGTGACATGCGAGGAGACCGTGCCGTGACCCGGTACATCCGACACGCCACCGCCTTCTGCCTGCTGCTGCTGGTGGCGCTGCTGGTGCACACCGCCTGGCTCCAGGTCGTCCAGGCCCCTGCGTACGGCGCCAACCCGGCCAACCGCCGGCCCGCCATCGCGCGTTACGCACAGCCGCGCGGCGAGATCCTGGCCGGCGACCGGCCGGTCACCGGGTCCCGGGACACCGGCGAGCAGCTCCGCTACGAACGGACCTATCCGGACGGGCCGTTGTACGCGCCGGTCACCGGGTTCGCCTCGCAGCGGTACGGCACGACGTTCCTGGAGAACGCCGAGGACGGCGTGCTCTCCGGCGCCGAGCCGGCGCTGTCGGCGTTCCGGCTGTTCGACGGCCTCACCCGCGCGCGGCCCCCGGGCGGCCACGTCGTCACGACCATCGACCCGGCGGCGCAGCGGGCGGCGTTCGAGGGACTGGGCGGGCGCAAGGGAGCGGTGGCCGCGATCGAGCCGTCGACGGGCCGGGTCCTGGCGCTGGTGTCCACCCCGTCGTACGACCCGGCGGAGCTGTCGGGGAACGGGCCCGCGGTGGTGGCCGCGTGGAACCGGCTCAACGGCGATCCGGAGCAGCCGATGCTCAACCGGGCGGTGCGGCAGACGTATCCGCCGGGTTCGACGTTCAAGGTGGTCACCGCGGCGGCCGCGCTGGACACCGGCGTCGTCACGGATGTGGACGCGCCCACCGACTCGCCGGACCCGTACACCCTGCCCGGGACGACCACGCGCCTGGCGAACGAGGCCGACGGCTGTGAGAACGCCTCGCTGCGCCACGCCTTCGAGTGGTCGTGCAACACGGTGTTCGCGAAGCTGGCCGTGCACGTGGGCGTCCACGACATGAGGCGGACGGCACAGCGGTTCGGCTTCAACGACAAGGGGCTGGACATCCCCTTCCCGGTCGCGCCCAGCACCTTCGACTCGCGGGTGGACCGGGCGCAGTTGGCGCTGTCGTCCATCGGGCAGTACAACACGCGGGCCACGCCGCTGCAGATGGCGATGGTGGCGGCGGCGGTCGCCGACGACGGCCAGGTGCGCACGCCCTACCTGGTGGAGCGGACGACCCGCGGTGACGGCGGCACGGTGGCGACGGCCGGCTCCCCGCCGGCGCGTCAGGTGATGCGCCCCACGACGGCCGTGCGGCTGCGGGAGCTGATGGCCGACGTGGTCGCCGAGGGGACCGGGATGAACGCCGCGATCCCGGGCGCGCTGGTGGGCGGCAAGACCGGTACCGCCCAGCACGGAGTCGGCAACTCGGGTACGCCGTACGCCTGGTTCGTCTCCTGGGCGCAGGGCGAGGAGGACACGGATGCGAGGGTCGCGGTCGCCGTGGTGGTGGAGGACGCGTCGGCGCGGCGGGGCGACATCAGCGGCGGCGGGACGGCGGCGCCGATCGCGAGGGCGGTGATGACGGCGGTGCTGCGGTCGTAGCCGGTACCGCCCCGTGCGTCGGCGGGCCGCGGCGCGCCGGCGTCCGTCAGGCGGCGGGTCCCCCCGGCCTGTGCCCTGCCGGTCTTCGCGGTCGTGCCGTACGGGCGCAGCGCGGGCGGACCGTGCAGGCTTCGGGTAGACGCGGAGTCAACAAGTCGTGCGCAGGGGATTGACGAGCTTGCTGACAGGCAGTCTCATAAAGGAACCGCCGGGTGACAACAGGCGCGGCGCCCGGACTCATCCCCGTACGACGAGGTGGACAGCCATGACGACCGTGACGGAAGCCGACGCGCTCGCAGGCCTGCGCGACGCGCTCGGCCTGCTCAAGGACCGGGAGCAGGTGGCCGAGCGGCTGCTCGTCTCTTCCGCCAAGCACTCCTTCGATCCGGACAAGGAGCTGGACTGGGACGCGCCCTTCGAGGAGGGCAAGTGGTTCTGGCCGCCGGAGCTGGTGTCGCTCTACGGCACGCCGATGTGGAAGAGGATGAGCGAGGAGCAGCGCATCCTGCTCTCCCAGCACGAGGCCGCGGCGCTCGCCTCGCTGGGCATCTGGTTCGAGATCATCCTGATGCAGCTGCTCGTCCGGCACATCTACGACAAGTCGGCCACGAGCGCGCACGTGCGGTACGCCCTGACGGAGATCGAGGACGAGTGCCGGCACTCGAAGATGTTCGCCCGGCTGATCTCGCACGGCGGGACGCCGTGGTACCCGGTGAGCCGGGTCCACCAGAACCTGGGGCGGCTGTTCAAGACGATCTCCACGACGCCGGGCTCCTTCACCGCCACGCTGCTCGGTGAGGAGGTCCTCGACTGGATGCAGCGGCTGACCTTCCCCGACGAGCGGGTGCAGACGCTGATCCGGGGGGTCACGCGGATCCACGTCGTGGAGGAGGCCCGCCACGTGCGGTACGCCCGCGAGGAACTGCGGCGGCAGATGATGACGGCGCCGAGGTGGTCGCAGGAGTTCACACGGGTCACCTCCGGCGAGTTCGCCCGGGTGTTCTCCGTCGCCTTCGTCAATCCGGACGTCTACACGAACGTCGGCCTGGACAAGCGGGAGGCCATGGCGCAGGTCAAGGCGAGCGGGCACCGCCGCGAGGTCATGCAGACCGGCGCCAAGCGCCTGACCGACTTCCTCGACGACATCGGCGTGCTGCGCGGGGTCGGCCGGCGGCTGTGGCGGTCGTCCGGACTGCTGGCCTGACGACGGGAAGCCACCCCACCGCGGGCACGTACCGCGGCGGGCACGTACCGCGGCGGCGGCCCGGCGCGAGGTGCCGGCCCCCGCGCCCCCGCCGGTGCCGGCCCCGTGCCGGTGACCGGACCGGCGCCGGTCCCCGCTCCGGCGGCCGTGCGGGGCCGGGGCCCGTCCCCCGGCCGGACCGGCGCCGTGCGCCCGACGCGCGCGGCCCGACCCGCGCCGATGCCCCCGGCGGGCGCCGGTCCCGCCGCGGCCGCGCACCGCACGCTCCGGGAGTCACCGATTACGCTGCCGGTCATGACCCCTCAGGCCCCCACTCCCGCCTACCGGAGGCTGAGCGTCGAGGAACGCCGGGCCCAGCTCCTCGACGCGGCCCTGTCACTCTTCGCGCACCACGCGCCCGAGGAGGTCTCCCTGGACGACGTCGCGGAGGCGGCCGGGGTCTCGCGCCCGCTGGTGTACCGGTACTTCCCCGGCGGCAAGCAGCAGTTGTACGAGGCCGCGCTGCGCTCGGCCGCCGACGAGCTGCGGCACTGCTTCGACGAGCCGCGCGACGGCCCGCTGGTGCCCCGCCTCACCCGCGCCCTGGACCGCTACCTCGCCTTCGTCGCCGGACACGACGCCGGTTTCGCGGCGCTCCTGCAGGGCGGCAGCGTCGTCGAGACGTCGCGGACCACCGCCATCGTGGACGGCGTGCGCCGGGCCGCGGCCGAGCACATCCTCAGCCACCTGGAGGTCACCGACCCCGGTCCGCGCCTCCGTATGACCGTGCGGATGTGGATCACTGCCGTGGAGGCGGCCTCCCTGATCTGGCTCGACGAGGGCAAGCAGCCGCCCGCCGACGAACTGCGGGACTGGCTGGTGGAGCAGTTCGTAGCCGTCCTGACGGTGACCGCGGGGCGGGACGAGCAGACCGCCGCGGTCGTGGAGGCCCTGCCGTCGGCGGATGGCTGACACTGGTGGCGTGAAGAGCGAAGACATCCCCTTCGAGGGCGGGCCCATGGACGGCCGGGTGCTGCCCGTGCTGCTGGGGCCCACCGGGCATCCGCCCAAGACCTACCGCATCCCGGTGCCGGACGCCGCGGGCGGCCCGCCCACCGTCCTGGTCTACCGCCGGGTGCCGCGCGGCCACGGCGGGAAGCTCGGGCTGCACCGGGGCTGGAAGTACGCGTTCGACCCCGGCGGCAAGCCGGGCGGCGGGCTGAGGTGGCCGTGGTCGAAGCGGGAGCCGGGGAGGGGCCGCGGGCCCGGCAGCGGACCGTGTACCGCGCCGGACGGCAAGCCGGGTGACACCGGAGAGTGACCGCGTTGCGCCACCCGGCCCACATTCGGCGCACACAGTCGGTTGATACGTCGAAATTCACGGTGTGGAGCGGAAGGACCGCTGCGCACCGGAGGTGAAGACGTGTCAGGAAGGATGCTGCGCCTGGTGTGTACGGCGGCGGTGGCGGCGCAGGCCGCCCTCGCGCCCGTGTCCGCCACGGCCGCACCGGAGCCCCCCGCGCCCGCACGGCGCTCGGTGACCGCTCTGCTGACGGACCTTCAGCGGCTGTACCGCCAGGCCGAGCAGGCCACCAGGACCTACGACGCCGTCGCGGGCCGGCTGGTCAGGCAGTGCGCCGAGACGGGCCGGCTGGACGCCGCGCTGACCCGCGCCCGGCTCTCCCTGGACGACAGCCGCGCGGCGGCGGGACGGCTCGCCCGGCAGCAGTACCAGGGCAGCACCGGTATCTCCCCGTACGTCCGGCTGCTGCTGGCCCGCGACCCGCAGCACGCGCTGGACGAGGGGCACGTCATCGCGCAGCTCGCGCGCCGGCGGGCCGACACGGTGCGGCGGCTGACCGGCGACGAGCGGACGGCGAACGGACTGGTCCGACGGGCGCGCACGGTCCTCGACGGGCAGCTCGCCCTCGCCGGCCAGGCACGCAAGGCCCGCGACGAGGTGCGCGCCCGCCTCGGCGACCTGGAGAGACTGCTGGCCTCGCTCGGTCCCGCGCAGCTGTCGGCCCTCGCCGCGTTCGAGCGGAACGGAGCCGCCGGGGGACACCCCGGACCCGTCACCTCCGCGGCGCCCGCCGGTACACCCACCCCGGCCCCGCAGCCCGGACCCGTCACCTCCCCGGCGCCCGCCGGGGTGCCCACCTCGGCTGCGCAGCCCGGGCCCGTCGCCTCCGGAGCTCCCGGCGGGGCGCCCGCCCCGGCCCCGCAGCCCGGACCCGCCACCTCCGCCGCGCCCGCCGGTACACCCACCCCGGCCCCGCAGCCCGGACCCGTCACCTCCACGGCGCCTGGCGGGGCGCCCACCCCGGGGGCCCCGGGCGGCATCCAGGTCGTGCGCTACGCCCTGCCCCAGGTCGGCGAGCCGTACCAGTGGGGGGCCGGTGGCCCGACGGCGTACGACTGCCCGGGGCTGATCTGGCAGGCGGGGGGCCGGGCGGGCGTCCCCGGTCCCGGGACGGGCCAGGAGAAGCCGGCTCGGCGCATGCCGCTCGGCGAGCTGGGGCCCGGCTATCTGGTCGTGTACTTCCCCGACGCGAGGCAGGTCGCGCTACGCCTCGGCGACGGATCACCGGCGCAGGGCACGCTGCCCGGACCGACGGCGCGGGGCCCGCTACCGGGGCCGACGGCACAAGGCACGCAACCCGGACCGGTGGCACAGGGCCCGGAGCTCGCGCCGACGCCACGGGGCCCGCAACCAGGACCCATGCCGTGGGGCCCGCAACCCGGACCGGTGGCACAAGGCCCGCGCGCCGGGCAACCGGCGGGCACGGTGCCGCCCTCCGCGGCGAACCCGGTGCCGGGGGCGGTGCGGCCCGGACCGGGCGGGGAGCCCCCGCGGCGGTAGGCGCCGCCGGGGCCTCCCCGCGGGTGCCCTTCCAGGGCCGGACACGGACTCCTACGCGGCGCCCGCGCCGGACACCTCGGCCAGGTAGGCCTGCGTCTTGGCCGGGTCGTAGAAGAAGCCCTCGAAGTCGCCCGGGTCGTTGAAGGCGTTGGCGAAGCGGTCGGCGACCGGCTGGAGCTGGCCCGCGGCGCCGATCAGGTTCAGCACGTGCTCCGGCGGCGGCGCGAGCATCGCGTTCGTCCACTTGGTGACGTGCTGGGCGGTGGCCCAGTAGCGCTCGAACGTCTGCCGCATCCACGCCTCGTCGAAGGGCTGGTCGCCGCGCTCGAGGATGGAGGCGAGGTAGGCGGCGGCGCACTTGGACGCCGAGTTGGAGCCCTGGCCGGTGATCGGGTCGTTGGCGACGACGACGTCCGCGACGCCGAGGACCAGACCGCCGCTGGGCAGGCGGCCGATCGGGTTGCGGACGGTCGGGGCGTAACGGCCGGCGAGCGTGCCACCCGCGTCGGTCAGCTCCACCTTGGTGGCCCGCGCGTACTCCCAGGGCAGGAACTTCTCCATGAGCTCCAGGGTCAGGGCCAGGTGCTCGGAGGGGTCCTTGACGCCGTTGAAGACGTCGAGCGGGCCGCCGGGGATGCCCTCCCAGAACAGGATGTCGGCGCGGCCGGAGAGGGTGTAGGTCGGCATGACGAACATCTCGCCGACGCCGGGGACGAGGTTGCAGCGGACCGCGTCGAACTCCGGGTGCTCCGGGCGCGGGCCGAGGCCGTGCACGTACGCCACCGCGAGGGCGCGCTGCGGCTCGCTGTACGGGGAGCGGGAGGCGTCGCGCTCGAACATCGACACCAGTTCGCCCTTGCCCGCGGAGACGAGGACGAGGTCGTAGGTGCGGGCGAAGTAGTCGAGGTCGCCGACCGCCGCGCCGTGGATGACGAGCTGGCCGCCGCGCTGGGCGAACGTCTCCATCCAGCCGGCCATCTTCACGCGCTGGTCGACCGACTGCGCGTACTCGTCGAGCTTGCCCACCCAGTCGATCGCGCGCTGGGAGGGGCCCGGGTCGAAGGAGCCCGGGGCGGCGACCGAGACGCCGAGTCCCTCGATCCTCGGGGCCTGCGACTCCCAGAAGTTCAGCCCCAGGTCGCGTTCGTGCTGCAGTGCCGTGTGGAACATGCACTGCGTCGACATGACCCGGCCGGAGCGGATCTCGTCCGCCGTCCGGTTGGACATCAGGGTGACCTCGTACCCGTGCGACTGAAGGCCGAGGGCGAGCTGGAGGCCGGACTGGCCGGCCCCCACGACGAGTATCTTCCGCATGCGGGTGGTGTCTCCTAGGGAGTGCTGGACTACTCGGGGGTTTCCTCGAGTGCGTGGCCCACGAGGGACAGCAGGACCTCGATCACCGACATCCTGCGCCGCGCGTCCATGATCATGACAGGTATGTGCGCGGGGATCGTGAGGGCCTCGCGCACGTCCCCCGGCTCGTACCGCTCGCTGCCGTCGAAGTGGTTGACGGCCACGACGTACGGCAGCCGGCAGCTCTCGAAGTAGTCGAGCGCCGGGAAGCAGTCCTTCAGGCGGCGGGTGTCGGCCAGCACGACGGCGCCGATCGCGCCGCGCACCAGGTCGTCCCACATGAACCAGAACCGCTGCTGGCCCGGCGTGCCGAACAGGTAGAGCACCAGGTCGTCGTCGAGCGTGATGCGGCCGAAGTCCATGGCCACGGTGGTGGTCAGCTTGCCCGGCGTGGCGGTGAGGTCGTCGGTGTCCTCGCTCGCCTCGGTCATCAGCGCCTCCGTCTGCAGGGGCGTGATCTCCGAGACGGAGGTGACCAGCGTGGTCTTGCCGACGCCGAAGCCGCCGGCCACCACTATCTTCGTGGCGATCGGGGCGCGGGTGCTGTCCGTCTGCCAGGGCAGCAGGTGCTCCTCTTCGTCGAGGAGCGGGGAGACGTCGCGAGCGGCGTCAGAGACGGCGGAGTCCACTCAGCACCCTTTCCAGCAGAGCGCGGTCCGGCCGGCCCACGCCATGGCCGGTACCGGTTCCGTACACACGGATCTTTCCCTGGTCCGCGAGGTCGCTGAGGAGGACGCGGACCACGCCGAGCGGCATCTTCAGCAGCGCGGCGATCTCGGCCACCGTACGCATCCGGCGGCAGAGTTCGACGATGGCCCGCATCTCCGGCATGACCCGGGTGCTGAGGGAACCGTTCGTCAGTTCCTTGCGCTCCTCGGGGGCCTCCAGCGCCGCGACGAACGTCTCCACGAGGAGGACGTGGCCGAAGCGGGTGCGGCCGCCGGTGAGCGAGTAGGGGCGGACGCGGGCGGGTTTGCGGCCGCCGCCGCGGACCGGGAGGTGTTGTCTGGGCGTACTGCTCATCGGGCGCTCTCCCCCGAATCGGACTCCAGGGACTTCCTCAGCTCGCTGCGGAGCTCCGGCGTCAGCACGTGTCCGGCACGGCCGACGAACAGCGCCATGTGGTACGCCACGACGCTCATGTCGCACTCGGCGGAGCCGTGCACGCCGAGCAGCGAGCCGTCGCTGATGGACATGACGAACAGGCTGCCCTCGTCCATCGCGACCATCGTGTGCTTGACCCCGCCGAAGGCCATCAGCTTGGCGGCGCCCACGGTCAGGCTCCCGATGCCGGAGACGATGGTGGCGAGGTCCGCGGAGGAGCCGCGCGGGCCTCTGCGCCGTTGGCCGCCGGCGGCCTCCCGCGCGAGGGAGTGGTGTCCGGGGTCCGAGGAGAGCAGGAGCAGGCCGTCGGAGGAGACCACCGCGACCGAGAGGATGCCGGGCACCTCCTCGACCAGGTTGGTCAGCAGCCAGTGCAGGTTGCGGGCCTCACTGCTCAGTCCGAAGGTACTGGGCGCGGTCAACTGCTTGCCTCCTCGACTGTGCCCCCCGTGGCTTCTTCGACGTCTGCCGACCCGGCGGCGGGCACCCGGTGCTGGGCCGTCTTCTCGGCGATCTCCGCTTCTACCTCGCGGTAACCGGCCTGGGCCCCCTTGCGGAAGCCGCCGAGGCGCCTGCGCAGTGCCTCGGCGTCGACGGAGCCGGTGCGCTGGCGCGGTGCCGACGTCGGTGCGGTGATCTTCGGTGTGCGCTTGGGCAGCCCCTTGGCGGTGACCGGCTCCTCCGACTCGTCGTCGGCCCGCTGGTGCGCGTCGGGACCGATGGCGTAGGCGTCGGCGGTGGTCTGCGGCGGGGCCGTGTCCCGGGGGCGGGTGGGGTCCATGGGCCCGGCCGCCGGCGGGACGTCGGTGGTGCCGGTGGTGTCCGGCGCGCCGGCGGGCGCCGGGGGCGCGCCGGCGTGGTCCGCGGCGGGCGTCTCGGTGGAGGGCGCCGGGATCAGCAGCTCCATCGTGGTCTCGGCCGGGGACTCGGGGTCGGCCTGCGGCTCCCGCTCCGGGACCGGCTGTCGCGCGGCGGGCACGCCCGGGGTGCGGGAGGTGTCCCGCTGCGGGCCGGCCGCGGGCTCCGAGCGCTCACGCTGCGGCTCGGCCGCGGCCTCCGACCGCTCCACGGCCTTCTCCGCCAGCGCCACCAGCGGGTCCGGGCCCTTGCCGCGCCCGTACAGGACGTTGGAGTTGACCTCTGCGTCCGCGCCGGGCAGGGAGAAGGCCTGCGCGCCCCCGGCGACCGGCCCGGACACCGGAGCGGCGGGGTCGGGCGCGGCGGCGAGCAGCGACTGCGGCACGACGACGACCGCCGCGACGCCGCCCTGCTTCTGCTCCCGCAACTGCACGCGCACGCCGTGCCGGTGGGCGAGGCGGGCCACCACGTACAGGCCGAGGCCGAGGCCCTCCTCGCCCTCCTGGTCGTAAGGGGTCTCCGGGTCGAAGTCGGCGAGGCGCCCGTTGAGACGGGTCATCCGTTCTGCGGTCATGCCGATGCCCTCGTCCTGGACGGACAGCATGACCTCGCCGCTCTCCAGCAGCCAGCCGGAGACCTCGACGGGCTGCTCGGGCGGCGAGAAGGCGGTCGCGTTCTCCATCAGCTCCGCCAGCAGGTGGCTGAGGTCGTCCGCGACGAATCCGGCCACGTGCACGTGCGGCGGCAGGGCGGCGATGCGGACCCGCTCGTACCGCTCGATCTCGCTGACCGCGGCGCGGACGACGTCCACGAGCGGGACGGGGCCGGCGCTCTGCTGGACGTGCGCGGTGCCGGCGAGGACGAGGAGGTTCTCGCTGTGCCGGCGCATGACCGTGGCGAAGTGGTCGAGCTTGAACAGGGTGGACAGGCGGTCCGGGTCCTGCTCGCGCTCCTCCAGGCCCTCGATGACGGACAGCTGCCGCTCGACCAGGCCGAGGGTGCGCAGCGCGAGGTTGACGAAGGTCCCGCCGATGCTGGTGCGCAGCCGGTCCAGATGGGCGGTGGACTCCGCGAGCTGGGCGCGCAGTTCCTCGCGGGCGTCCGCCATCTTCTGGCGCTGGCCGACCAGGTGCTTGCGGTCGGCCTCCAGGGTGGCGACACGTTCGGCCAGGGCGGCGGCGTGCGCGTGCAGGGCGTTGACGGATCGCACGACCTGCGCGAACTCGTCGTTGCGGCCCGTGAAGGTGACCGGCTCCTGCGCGGCCGGGTCCTCGGCGCCGGCCAGCCGGGCGGAGCCGATGCGCAGCACGGCGAGCGGGCGGGTCAGCGTGCGGGCCATCGCCGTGGCGATGCCGACGGCGACGAGCAGCAGCCCGCCGAGGAGGGCGACGCGGATCTCCAGTGCGGTGACGTCGTCGTCGCGGAGCGCGGCGAGGTCCTTGGTGCGGTGGTCGTAGAGGGAGGACTCCACGCCGCGCATGAGCTCGACGCGGGCGGTGAGCGCGGCGTCGGCCTTCTTGGTGCTGGTGCGCTGGTCCTTGCCGGAGAGCGTCGGCTCGTCGGTGAGCGAGGAGAGGTACTTCTGCGCCGCGTCGGTCTCCGGTCCGGTGACGGTGGAGTCGTAGGACGTGCGGGCCGCCTCCGGGGCGGAGTCGCGGAAGCCGGCGAGGGCGGCGTCGGAGCGCACCCGGGCCTGCTGCGCGGCGGCGCTGAGGGCGTCGCGCTCCTCGGCGCCGTCGTCCGAGGAGGTGGGCAGGCCGGTGACGGGGTCGACGGCCGTCCCTGCCGAGCCCGGCACGCTGAGGGCCGCGAGGAGCAGTCCACGGGCCGCCGCCGCCTGCTGGACGGCGGTGTCCAGCTCCGCGAGGGCGTGGGCGCCGGAGCCCGCGCGCGGGGGCATCCGTTCGGCCAGCTGTTCGGCGAGCCGGTGCAGTTCGGCGATGGTCTGCGAGTACGCCTGGTGGGTCTGCAGGGCGGTGCTCTTGCCGGTGAGCGCCGACCGGCGCACGGACGCGATGCCGTCGAGGTCCGTCCGCAGCCAGGCCGGGGTGCCGGTGTCGGCGCGCAGCTCCTCGACCTCGCGGTCGACGCGGGTGCCGCGCTGCTCGCTGGGCGCCTTGGACTTGGGACGGCCGGCGGCGACGTAGGAGGTGACCTCGTCGCGCTCGTCGGCCAGCGCGTGGGCGAGGGCGAGGGCGCTCTGGGTCTGCTCGGCGAGCGTCACCAGCTCCTGGGAGTCGCTCAACTGCCCGGAGGCGGCGAGCACCGAGGGCGCGCCGGCCCCGGCTATGGCCGCGGCCACGACCGCGACGGCGGCGACGAGCCGGTTGCGGACGTGGGTGGGACGGCCCTTGCCGACGGGGGGCGGGACGGGCGTGTGCTCCGAACCCCCCACGGAGGCCGTCTGCTTGCCTGTGCGCCGAGGCCGCGTCATCTGCACCGGTGCTCGCATTCCTGTACTCGTGTACTCATGGGCCCGGGCGGCGCCCCGTCAACTGGTGCCGACTGGTGCGTTGGCCCTCCCCCAGCACTCGACCACTGCTCGAGCAGGGGCGACCCCCATCATCGGTTCCCGACCCTCCCAGTGTCGGTGGGCGGTGGCCCCGCATCATCGGAGCCGCCACCCGAAGGAGTGAACATCGGAGGGGAGTTGGCGGGCAAGTTCTCCTGGCACCCGCGACGGCCTTGCCCGGGGCGCCGGTTGGACGACGGCGGGCAGCCTTTGGCAATATTCGCCGCCACGCTTTCCCGGAGCCCGCCAATTACTCCCAAACCAGGCGTCTGACCTGCGCGGCTGCATCAATTCGCCGACCGTCGCCAGCCTTTCGAGGTGTTTGTGAAGGGCTCGTGCAGACTGGCTGGATGCGCACTGAGGCTGTTTCCGATCCCGGCGGCGAAAAGCGCCCCAACGAGGACTTCGCGAGCGTCGCGCTACCGGCCTGTGGGCAGGGTGGTTGCCTTGTCGTGCTGGACGGGGTGACGCCGCCGCGGGCCGGCACGGGGTGTCTGCATACGGTCCCCTGGTTCACCGCGCGACTCGGTGGCGCCCTGACCGAACTGACCGTTTCCGGTGGAGATCTGACGCTGACGGAGGTCCTGGAGCGAGCGGTCGCGCGAACCGCCGAGGCCCATATGATCACTTGTGACCTTTCTCACCCGCGCACCCCTCAGGCGACGGTGGCACTCGCCCGCTGGTCGGCCACGACGGTGGAGTACCTGGTGCTGTCGGACACGGCGCTGCTGGTGGAGGCACCCGGCGGAGCGGTCACCGCCGTCCTCGACGACCGGCTCGCCCGCATCCCGCGGGCCTCGCTCGCCGACGTGGCACTCGTCGACACCACGCTCCGCAACCGGGAGGGCGGCTTCTTCACCGCCGCGGCGGACCCCTCGGTGGCGGCCCGCGCGGTGACGGGCAGCGTCCCGCGCCAGGAGGTCCGCTCCCTGACCGCCCTCACGGACGGGGCCGCGCGCTGGGTGGAGACGTTCGGCGCGGGCGACTGGGCGGACTGTGCCGCTCTCGTCCGCGCGCGGGGGGCGCGGTCACTGGTGGAGCGGGTGCGGGCCCTGGAGCGGGCCGACCGCGAGGAGCGCCGGTACCTGGGCCGGGCGAAGACGCACGACGACGCGACGGTGGTGTTCGTGGAGCCGTGACGTGGGCCGGCCGCCGGGCCGGGCGGTCACTTCTCCATGCCGAGGTTCAGCTCGTGCAGCAGGCGGGCCAGTTCGGCCACCTCGCGGCGGTCCCAGTGGGCCAGCTGGCTGACGTACCGGGCCCGGCGGGCGTCGCGCACCTGGCCGACGCGGCGGCGTCCGTCCTCGGTGAGGGCCACCAGCCAGGCCCTGCCGTCCGCGGGGTCGGGTTCCCGGGCGACCAGGCCGAGTTCCTCCAGGGCACGCAACTGCCGGGACATCGTGGCCTTGCCGACGCCGATGTACGCGGCGAGGTCCGTGGCGCGCTGGCCGCCGTGCTCCTCCAGCCGGACGAGCAGTCCGTACGCGGCGGACTCCAGGTCCGGGTGGACCTCCCGGGCCATCTCTCCCTGGTTGGCGCGGGCCCGCCGCAGCAGCACGGTCAGCTCGCGCTCCAGGGACAGGAACTCCGGGTCCGTCCCGTGCGGCGACGCCCCGGACGCGACTCGGCGCCCCTCGCCGTTTCCGTCTTCCCGCACGTCAGTCAGCCCCTGCATGTCGTCGTCCGGTTTCCCGGTGCTGAAAGTTTCCGCCCTGCGCCGCCATCGCCGCAGCTCCGTCAGTATTTCGCAGGCTTAGACCAACGGCAGCCTCCGGACCCTCTTCCCACGGCGATGTCTACGTGCGTAGCTTCATGCCCAGGCACTGAATGGCATGCCCACGCCCAGCACGCCGGCCGGTCCGCGCCGGCCGCTCTCCCCGCACCGGGCACGCCCGCGCGTTTCCCCCACCGAGCACCACCGAGCCATCGGAGGCACGTCATGCCCGTGCACAGATCCGGAACGGCCCGCGTACGACGCCCCGCCGTCACGGGGACCCTGCTCGCCGCGCTCTCCCTCCTCTCCGCGCTCCCCTCCTCCGCAGCCACCGCTCCCGCCCGCGGCACCGCCTCCATGGGCATGGGCGTCGTGGCGCACGACGGCGGCGGCGGCACGCTCGCCGGCGGTGCCGCCACCCAGACCGAGGGGGTCGACGTCAGTGGCCACCAGGGCGACGTGGCCTGGCCGACGCTGTGGAACAGCGGCGTGCGGTGGGCGTACACGAAGGCGACCGAGGGGACGTACTACACGAACCCCTACTTCGCCCAGCAGTACAACGGCTCGTACGACGTCGGCATGATCCGCGGCGCGTACCACTTCGCGACCCCGGACACCGCCGGCGGAGCCGCCCAGGCCAACTACTTCGTCGACCACGGCGGCGGCTGGTCCCGCGACGGCAGGACGCTGCCGGGCACGCTCGACATCGAGTGGAACCCCTACGGCGCCGCCTGCTACGGCAAGACGCAGAGCGCCATGGTCGGCTGGATCGCCGACTTCCTGAACACCTACCGGGCGCGCACGGGCCGGGACGCGGTCATCTACACGGCCACCAGCTGGTGGACCCAGTGCACCGGCGACTACGGCGGCTTCGCCGCGAACAACCCGCTGTGGATCGCCCGCTACTCCACCGATCCGGGGACCCTGCCGGCGGGCTGGGGCTTCTACACGATGTGGCAGTACACCTCGTCGGGCCCGACGGTCGGTGACCACGACAAGTTCAACGGAGCGCTCGACCGGGTGCAGGCGCTCGCCCTCGGCTGAGGGCCCTCCCGTGGCCTCCGCCGGCCGGGAGCTTGGAGGGTCGCCCCGGACCGGCGCGGCGACGGAGCCCCCGCGCCCGGCCGGGTGCGGGCGCCCGCACCGCGAGGGCGTGCCGTCCGCCGGCCGGCCGCGCGGTGTCAGGCGCACAGGACGGGGCCCGGCCCCCCTTTCGGGGAACCGGGCCCTCGCGCCGTCCACGGCGTCCGTCACGCCGCCACGGGAACCTCCGGCGCCGCGCCGCTCGTGGCGGGCGCGAGCGCCAGCTGGAGGACCTGGCGGACGTCGGTGACGGGGTGGACGTCGAGCTTGTCCAGCACCTCCGCCGGGACGTCGTCCAGGTCGGGCTCGTTGCGCTTGGGGATGATCACGGTCGTCACCCCGGCACGGTGGGCCGCCAGCAGCTTCTGCTTCACACCGCCGATGGGCAGCACCCGGCCGGTCAGCGACACCTCGCCGGTCATCGCCACGTCCGTGCGCACCGGGCGGCCCGAGAGCAGCGAGGCGAGCGCCGTCGTCATCGTGATGCCCGCGCTCGGCCCGTCCTTGGGCACCGCGCCCGCCGGGAAGTGGATGTGCACGCCCCGGTCCTTCAGGTCGCCGACCGGCAGCTCCAGCTCGGCGCCGTGGCTGCGCAGGAAGCTCAGCGCGATCTGCGCCGACTCCTTCATCACGTCGCCCAGCTGGCCGGTCAGGGTCAGCCCGGCCGCGCCCGTCTCCGGGTCGGCCAGCGACGCCTCCACGAAGAGCACGTCGCCCCCGGCTCCGGTGACCGCGAGGCCCGTCGCCACGCCCGGCACCGCCGTGCGCCGCTCGGCCGGGTCCTGCGCGGACTCGGGCACGTGGTGCGGCCGCCCGATCAGGTCGCGCAGGTCGCCCGCGGTGACGGTGAGCGGAAGCTCCCGCTCCCCCAGCTCGTGCTGGGCCGCCACCTTGCGCAGCACCCGCGTGATGGACCGCTCCAGGGTGCGGACGCCCGCCTCACGCGTGTACTCGCCGGCGAGCCGGCGCAGCGCGCCCTCCTCGATCACGACCTCGTCCGCGCTCAGGCCCGCCCGCTCCAGCTGGCGCGGGAGCAGGTGGTCACGGGCGATGACGACCTTCTCGTCCTCCGTGTAGCCGTCCAGGCGGACGACGTCCATGCGGTCGGCCAGCGCCTCCGGGATCGCCTCCAGCACGTTGGCCGTAGCGAGGAAGACCACGTCCGAGAGGTCGAGCTCGACCTCCAGGTAGTGGTCGCGGAAGGTGTGGTTCTGCGCGGGGTCCAGGACCTCCAGCAGGGCAGCGGCCGGGTCGCCGCGGAAGTCGGAGCCGACCTTGTCGATCTCGTCGAGGAGCACGACCGGGTTCATGGACCCGGCCTCCTTGACGGCGCGCACGATGCGGCCGGGCAGCGCGCCGACGTAGGTGCGCCGGTGGCCGCGGATCTCCGCCTCGTCGCGGACGCCGCCGAGGGCGACGCGGACGAACTTGCGGCCCATGGCGTGCGCCACGGACTCGCCGAGCGAGGTCTTGCCGACGCCGGGCGGGCCGACGAGCGCGAGCACGGCGCCGCCTCCTCGTCGCCCGCCGCCGTCACGCCCGCCGACCGCCCCGAGGCCGCGGTCGCTGCGGCGCTTGCGCACCGCCAGGTACTCGGTGATCCGTTCCTTCACGTCGTCCAGGCCGGCGTGGTCGGCGTCCAGGACCGCCTTCGCGCCCCGGATGTCGTAGGCGTCCTCGGTCCGCTCGTTCCACGGCATCTCCAGGACCGTGTCCAGCCAGGTGCGGATCCAGGAGCCCTCCGGCGACTGGTCGGAGGCGCGCTCCAGCTTGTCGACCTCCTTCAGGGCCGCCTCGCGGACCTTCTCGGGCAGGTCGGCGGCCTCGACGCGGGCCCGGTAGTCGTCGGACTCCTCGCCGTCCTGGTCGCCGTTGAGGTCGCGGAGCTCCTTGCGGACCGCCTCCAGCTGGCGGCGGAGCAGGAACTCGCGCTGCTGCTTGTCGACGCCCTCCTGGACGTCCTTGGCGATCGTCTCGGCCACCTCCTGCTCGGCGAGGTGGTCCCGCAGCTGCTGGGTGGCGAGCCTGAGGCGGGCCACCGGGTCGGCGGTCTCCAGCAGCTCCACCTTCTGCTCTGTGGTCAGGAACGGCGAGTAGCCGGAGTTGTCGGCGAGTGCGGAGACGTCGTCGATGGCCTGCACGCGGTCGACGACCTGCCAGGCGCCGCGCTTCTTCAGCCAGCTGGTCGCGAGGGCCTTGTACTCCTTGACCAGCTCCACGACCTGGCCGGGCAGCGGGTCGGGCACGCTCGCGTCGATCGTCGTCCCCTCGACCCACAGCGCCGCGCCCGGGCCGGTGGTCCCCGCGCCGATCCGGACGCGGCCGCGGCCGCGGACCAGGGCGCCCGGGTCGCCGTCGGCGAGCCGGCCGACCTGCTCGACGGTGCCCAGCACACCGGTCTTCGCATAGGTTCCCTCGACCCGTGGCACCAGCAGCACCTTGGGCTTGCCGGGTTCCGAGCGGGCGGCGGCCTGGGCGGCCTCCACCGCGGCCCGCACCTCGGAGTCGCTCAGGTCCAGCGGGACGACCATCCCGGGCAGCACGACCTCGTCGTCGAGCGGCAGCACGGGCAGGGTGAGCGATGTGAACGCTGCGGACTCAGCAGCCATGATCTCCCCTTCAGCAGTCAAGTTGAGTTATGCCGACTCAATGCTCCGGAGTCCTCCGATGTTCCCAGACCGGTGTTCGCTCTGAGCGATCGGGCGCGGACATCGAGCACACAGGGCCCGAGAAGGCCACAAGGCGGGGGAAGGGCCGGCCGGGACCCCCTGGGAGGCCGCCGGGCCACCCCGGGAGGTGGGCGCCGGCCCGATCCCGTCGCCCGGCTCAGCCACCGGCGCCGCGGGTCTGTTCCCGCACGCGTCCGCGCTCCGGCGGGCCTCGCCGGGCCGCCCGCCGGCCCGCTCAGCCGGCGTGGCAGACCGGGTTCAGGCCCAGCGCGGCCACCGCCAGGACGAAGAACACGCACCACGCGCCCAGGTGGCGATCACCGGCCCGCAGGTGCACGGCGAGGGCGCCGAGGAAGTACAGCACGAGGCCGGCCGCGGCCAGTGCCCCCAGCACCGGCGCCACCGGACCGGCGAGCAGGCCCAGCGCGCCGGCCGCCAGGCACGCGCCCAGCGGACGCATCCAGGACCGGGGCACGCCGAGCCGGTCGGCCTGGCCCGCGGCACAGGGGTGGCCGGCGAAGTCCGCGGCGGCGGCCAGGCCGGTGGCGAGCGCGGCGAGGAGCGTGACGGTGACGTAGGCGGCGCGCATGGGGATCCCCTCCTCCTCGGGTGGGCGACGACTGTCCCTTCACACACCGGACGGATCGGGATCCCGCGACGTGACATCCCCCCGCCCGGTCCGTCACCCGTATTACACGTGGCGGTCCCGCTCCGTTGCGGCAGGATGCCCTCATGACCGCCTCCTACGACACTCCTGTGGTGCTGGACCGTCGCGAGGGGCCCTACGGCGAGGTCGCGCTGCGCCGGCACGGGCCGCTGCTGCAGATCATCGCCAACGGCTGTTTCCTGATGGACACCTCCGACGGCCGCTCGGAACGCCACCTCATCGACGCCGCGGCCGCCGCGGCCGCGGCGGCCGCCGCACTCGCCACGCTCGGCGCGCCGCCCGGACGTACGGCGCCGGACCTGCTGATCGGCGGCCTGGGCGTCGGCTTCTCGCTCGCCCACGCTGCGGCCGATCCGCGCTGGGGACGCATCACGGTCGTCGAGCGCGAGCCCGCCGTCATCGACTGGCATCTGACCGGCCCGCTCGGCGAGTTGACCGCCGCGGCCCTCGCCGATCCGCGCACCCGCATCGTCGAGGCCGACCTGGTCGCCCACGTCAATGAGACATCCGACACGTACGACGCCCTGTGCCTCGACATCGACAACGGGCCTGGCTGGACGGTCACCGAGGACAACGAGAGCCTCTACACGCCGGCCGGACTGGCAAGCTGCGCAAGGGTGTTGAGGCCGGGCGGAGTCCTCGCGGTGTGGTCGGCGCAGCCGTCTCCGGTATTCGAAGGAACCTTGCGGAATGTCGGATTCCAGCAGGTCCGCACCGATGAGATCCCCGTTGCCCGGGGCGTACCCGACGTCGTGCACCTCGGCGTTCGACCTGGATAGCAAAGGCGCGGCCACTCCCCGTACCCTGCTTGCCTGACGCCGATCATTCAAGCGTCAATCGCAGTCATGCGCAGTCAAGGGATCACCCCACGGATTCCGGAGAGCACTTCAGGGGCGGGCGATGGAGCAGACACACACCTCCCACAGCGGTACGACGGCCAGCCCGGGCGCGCAGCGCCGGGTCCTGGTGGTCGAGGACGACCCGACCATCGTGGAGGCCATCGCCACCCGCCTGCGCGCCGAGGGATTCCTCGTGCAGACGGCCGGGGACGGGCCGTCCGCCGTGGACACCGCCGAGGCCTGGCAGCCCGACCTGCTGATCCTCGACATCATGCTGCCCGGCTTCGACGGCCTGGAGGTCTGCCGCCGGGTCCAGGCGCAGCGGCCGGTGCCGGTGCTGATGCTCACCGCGCGGGACGACGAGACCGACATGCTGGTCGGGCTCGGGGTCGGCGCCGACGACTACATGACCAAGCCGTTCTCGATGCGGGAGCTGGCCGCGCGGGTGCACGTGCTGCTGCGCCGCGTGGAGCGGGCCGCGCTGGCCGCGGCCACCCCGCGCTCGGGCATCCTGCGCCTGGGCGAGCTGGAGATCGACCACGCGCAGCGGCGGGTGCGGGTGCGCAGCGAGGACGTCCACCTCACGCCCACCGAGTTCGACCTGCTGGTCTGCCTGGCGAACACCCCGCGCGCGGTGCTCTCCCGCGAGCAGCTGCTGGCGGAGGTGTGGGACTGGGCGGACGCCTCCGGGACCCGGACCGTCGACAGCCACATCAAGGCACTGCGCCGGAAGATCGGCGCCGAGCGGATCCGCACGGTGCACGGCGTCGGGTACGCCCTGGAGACCCCGACGCCATGAGCGAGGGGCAGGCCACACGGAGGGACCCGGGCGAGCCCTGGGGTGGTGTCCGCCCGTTCTCGATCAAGACGAAGCTGGGCGCGCTCGTCGTCATCTCGGTTCTGATCACCACGGGTCTGCTGATGATCGCGGTGCGGACCGACACCGAGCTGCGGTTCATCACGGTCTTCTCGATGATCGCCACCCTGCTCATCACGCAGTTCGTCGCCCACTCGCTGACCGCGCCGCTGGACGAGATGAACACGGTGGCCCGGTCCATCTCGCACGGCGACTACACGCGCCGGGTGAGCGAGAGGCGCCGTGACGAGCTCGGCGACCTCGCCCAGACGATCAACGTCATGGCCGACGAGCTGGAGGCGCAGGACCGCCAGCGCAAGGAACTGGTCGCGAACGTCTCGCACGAGCTGCGCACCCCCATCGCGGGCCTGCGCGCGGTGCTGGAGAACATCGTCGACGGGTTCACCGAGGCCGACCCGGAGACCATGCGCACCGCCCTGAAGCAGACCGAGCGGCTCGGCCGGCTGGTGGAGACGCTGCTGGACCTGTCCCGGCTGGACAACGGCGTCGTGCCGCTGAAGATGCGGCGCTTCGAGGTGTGGCCGTATCTGTCGGGCGTGCTGAAGGAGGCCAACATGGTCGCCTCGGCGCGCGCCGGCATCGCCTCCGGGTCCGGCAGCCACACGCGCACCGACGTCCATCTGCACCTCGACGTCTCCCCGCCGGAGCTGACCGCGCACGCGGACCCCGAGCGCATCCACCAGGTGGTCGCCAACCTCATCGACAACGCGGTCAAGCACAGCCCGCCGCACGGCCGGGTGACGGTGAAGGCGCGGCGCGGGCCGCAGCCGGACTCCCTGGAGCTGGAGGTCCTGGACGAAGGGCCCGGCATCCCGAAGTCGGAGTGGCACCGCGTGTTCGAGCGGTTCAACCGGGGCGCGGTACGGCGTCCGCACGGCCCCGGCAGCGACGGCGGCACCGGTCTGGGTCTGGCGATCGCCCGCTGGGCGGTGGACCTGCACGGCGGCCGGATCGGCGTGGCCGAATCCGAGCGCGGTTGCCGGATCCTCATCACCCTGCCGGGGTCTTCCTCTACGTCTGATTGACGTAGGGTTCGAATCGGAGCCACAAGATCCACGAGCGTTCCCGCAGGCGGACACGTGTGATCAGGCACGGGACCGCCGTTTTCTCAGGCCAGGCCCCTGCCGAGGCTTACCTTCCGCTGGGCATCCACGCTTGTTTCCCGCCATTCCAGGCCCCAAAACACAACTCCCAATGTGACTTACACGACGATGAACGGGCCCGACCTGACCTTCCCCCCTGGGGAGGCGTAGCCTGTATCCCCGCTGTCCATTGCCTTGTGAAGCGGAAGAGGGCGGTTGCCGCCGTGTCGCCACAGTCCAGTAACTCGAGCTCTCCCAGCCTTCGGCCGGGAGGCGCCCCTACGACCGACGACCAAGCCGGGAAGAACCCCGCAGCCGCGTTCGGTCCGAACGAGTGGCTCGTCGACGAGATCTACCAGCAGTACCTCCAGGACCCGAACTCCGTGGACCGGGCCTGGTGGGACTTCTTCGCCGACTACAAGCCCGGGGCCGCAGCCTCGGCTCCGGCGGGCACTTCGGCCGCGGGGGCCGCAGAGACCACCACCACCACGGCTCCGGCGGCCCAGGCCGCCCCGGCTCAGGCCGCCCCGGCGGCCCCCGCCGCGCCCGCGCAGCCCGCGCCCGCGCAGCCCGCCGCCGCGCCCGCCCCGGCGCCCGCGAAGCCCGCCGCCGCCCCGGCCGCGGCGCCCGCGAAGCCGGCCGCCGCCAAGCCGGCCGCCGCGAAGACGGAGCCCGCCGCCGCGGCGAAGGAGGGTCCCGAGCTCGTCACGCTGCGTGGTCCGTCCGCCGCGGTCGCGAAGAACATGGACGCCTCCCTGGAGCTGCCCACGGCCACGTCCGTGCGCGCGGTCCCGGTGAAGCTGCTGTTCGACAACCGCATCGTCATCAACAACCACCTGAAGCGGGCGCGCGGCGGGAAGATCTCCTTCACGCACATCATCGGCTACGCGATGGTCCAGGCCATCAAGGCGATGCCGTCGATGAACTGGCACTACGCCAAGAAGGACGGCAAGCCGACCCTGGTCAAGCCGGACCACGTCAACCTCGGCCTGGCCATCGACCTGGTGAAGCCCAACGGCGACCGCCAGCTGGTCGTCGCGGCCATCAAGAAGGCCGAGACGCTGAACTTCTTCGAGTTCTGGCAGGCCTACGAGGACATCGTCCGCCGCGCCCGCGACGGCAAGCTGACGATGGACGACTTCACCGGCGTCACCGTCTCCCTGACCAACCCCGGCGGCCTCGGCACCGTCCACTCGGTGCCGCGTCTGATGCCCGGCCAGTCGGTGATCATGGGCGTCGGCTCCATGGACTACCCGGCGGAGTTCCAGGGCACCAGCCAGGACACCCTGAACAAGCTCGGCGTCTCGAAGGTCATGACGCTCACGTCGACCTACGACCACCGGGTCATCCAGGGCGCCGCCTCCGGCGAGTTCCTGCGCCAGGTCGCCAACCTGCTGCTCGGCGAGAACGGCTTCTACGACGACATCTTCGAGGCGCTGCGCATCCCCTACGAGCCGGTTCGCTGGCTGCGGGACATCGACGCCAGCCACGACGACGACGTCACCAAGGCCGCCCGCGTCTTCGAGCTGATCCACTCCTACCGGGTCCGCGGCCACGTCATGGCCGACACCGACCCGCTGGAGTACCAGCAGCGCAAGCACCCCGACCTGGACATCACCGAGCACGGCCTCACCCTGTGGGACCTGGAGCGCGAGTTCGCCGTCGGCGGCTTCGCCGGCAAGGCGATGATGAAGCTGCGCGACATCCTCGGCGTGCTGCGCGACTCGTACTGCCGCACCACCGGCATCGAGTACATGCACATCCAGGACCCCAAGCAGCGCAAGTGGATCCAGGACCGGGTGGAGCGCCCGCACTCCAAGCCGGAGCGCGAGGAGCAGCTGCGCATCCTGCGCCGTCTGAACGCGGCGGAGGCCTTCGAGACCTTCCTGCAGACGAAGTACGTCGGCCAGAAGCGGTTCTCCCTGGAGGGCGGCGAGTCCGTCATCCCGCTGCTGGACGCGGTGCTCGACTCCGCGGCCGAGTCCCGCCTGGACGAGGTCGTCGTCGGCATGGCCCACCGCGGCCGCCTGAACGTCCTCGCCAACATCGTCGGCAAGTCCTACGCGCAGATCTTCCGGGAGTTCGAGGGCAACCTCGACCCGAAGTCGATGCACGGCTCCGGCGACGTGAAGTACCACCTGGGCGCCGAGGGCACCTTCACCGGCCTGGACGGCGAGCAGATCAAGGTCTCGCTGGTCGCCAACCCCTCCCACCTGGAGGCCGTCGACCCGGTCCTCGAGGGCGTCGCCCGCGCCAAGCAGGACATCATCAACAAGGGCGGCACGGACTTCACGGTCCTGCCGGTGGCGATCCACGGCGACGCGGCCTTCGCGGGCCAGGGCGTGGTCGCCGAGACCCTGAACATGTCGCAACTGCGCGGCTACCGCACCGGCGGCACGGTCCACGTCGTCATCAACAACCAGGTCGGCTTCACCGCGGCCCCCGAGTCCTCGCGTTCGTCGATGTACGCGACGGACGTGGCCCGCATGATCGAGGCCCCGATCTTCCACGTCAACGGCGACGACCCCGAGGCCGTCGTCCGCGTCGCGCGGCTCGCCTTCGAGTTCCGCCAGGCGTTCAACAAGGACGTGGTGATCGACCTCATCTGCTACCGCCGCCGCGGTCACAACGAGTCGGACAACCCGGCCTTCACCCAGCCGCTGATGTACGACCTGATCGACAAGAAGCGCTCGGTGCGCAAGCTGTACACCGAGTCGCTGATCGGTCGCGGTGACATCACCCTGGAGGAGGCCGAGCAGGCCCTGCAGGACTACCAGGGCCAGCTGGAGAAGGTCTTCACCGAGGTCCGCGAGGCCACCTCGCAGCCTGCCGCCGGCCAGTCCCCCGACACGCAGGAGGACTTCCCGGTCAGCGTCGGCACGGCCGTCTCCACCGAGGTCGTCAAGCGGATCGCCGAGTCCCAGGTCAACATCCCCGACCACATCACCGTCCACCCGCGTCTGCTGCCGCAGCTGCAGCGCCGGGCGGCCATGGTCGAGGACGGCACCATCGACTGGGGCATGGGCGAGACCCTCGCCATCGGCTCGCTGCTCCTGGAGGGCGTCCCGGTGCGGCTGTCCGGCCAGGACTCCCGCCGCGGCACCTTCGGCCAGCGCCACGCGGTGATCATCGACCGGAACACCGGCGAGGACTTCACGCCGCTGCTGTACCTGTCCGAGGACCAGGCCCGCTACAACGTCTACGACTCGCTGCTCAGTGAGTACGCGGCGATGGGCTTCGAGTACGGCTACTCGCTGGCCCGGCCGGACGCGCTGGTGATGTGGGAGGCCCAGTTCGGCGACTTCGTCAACGGCGCGCAGACGGTCGTGGACGAGTTCGTGTCCTCCGCCGAGCAGAAGTGGGGCCAGACGTCCGGCGTCACACTGCTCCTGCCGCACGGCTACGAGGGCCAGGGCCCGGACCACTCCTCGGCCCGCCCGGAGCGGTTCCTCCAGCTCTGCGCCCAGAACAACATGACGGTCGCCATGCCGACCTCGCCGGCGAACTACTTCCACCTCCTGCGGTGGCAGGTGCACAACCCGCACCACAAGCCGCTGGTGGTCTTCACGCCGAAGTCGATGCTGCGTCTGAAGGCCGCGGCGTCGAAGGCGGAGGAGTTCACCACGGGCCAGTTCCGCCCGGTCATCGGCGACGCGTCGGTGGACCCGGCCGCGGTGCGCAAGGTCGTCTTCTGCGCCGGCAAGGTGTACTACGACCTCGACGCCGAGCGGAGGAAGCGCGGCGCGACGGACACCGCGATCATCCGCATCGAGCGCCTGTACCCGCTGGCGGGTGCCGAGCTCCAGGCGGAGATCAAGAAGTACCCCAACGCCGAGAAGTACCTGTGGGCCCAGGAGGAGCCGGCCAACCAGGGCGCCTGGCCGTTCATCGCCCTGAACCTCATCGACCACCTGGACCTGGCGGTCGGTGCGGACATCCCGGCGGGCGAGCGTCTGCGCCGCATCTCCCGCCCGCACGGCTCGTCGCCGGCCGTCGGTTCCGCCAAGCGGCACCAGGCGGAGCAGGAGCAGCTGGTGCGCGAGGTGTTCGAGGCCTGAGCCTCTGACCGACCCGCCCGACGGCAAGGGCCCGGCCCCGGAGATCTCCGGGGCCGGGCCCTTGCCGTCTGCGCGCGTGCGCGAGGCCGATGCGCGGAGGCTCGACCCACCGTGTCCCCCTCGGCCTGCCCGGCTGCTCGCTACTCGCCCGGCCGGCCCGCTCGGCCTACTCGTCGTCGTCCTCGTCGTCGAGGCGGGCCAGCCAGGTAGCCAGCCGCTCCACCGGCACCTCGAAGTCCGGGTTCAGATCGACGAACGTCCGCAGCTGCTCGGCGAGCCACTCGAAGGTGACCTCCTCCTCGCCTCGCCGCTTCTCCAGCTCCTCGATGCCGCGGTCGGTGAAGTACATGGGGTTGTTCTCCTGCGTTCGTACGGGTGGCCGTGCGGCCGTGCCCACAAGCCTACGGAGTGACCGGTGGCGCCGTAGGGCCCGGGCGGGCAGCCCTGGCGGCGGCCGGCCACCCGATCGGGTGCCTTGACTTCCGCCGCCTGCGATATATCGTGAATCTCATAAAGACGCGATATGGCGTGTGCGTCGGCCGTCCGGCCCGTACCCCGTCCCGTGGTCCCGCGCGTCCGGCTCCCCCAGGAGGTCCCCACCATGCCCGAGTGGTCCGTCGCCGAGCCCGCGAAGCTCACCTTCGACGAGCCCGTGACCGAACTCCACGTCCGCATCGTCAACGGCACGGTGAACGTCGTGGGCACGGACAAGGGTCCGGCGCGTCTGGAGGTCTCCGAGATCGACGGCCCGCCCCTGGTGGTCACCCAGCACGGGGGCACTCTGACGGTGGCCTACGACGACCTGCCCTGGAAGGGCTTCCTCAAATGGCTCGACCGCAAGGGCTGGCGGCGCGGCGCCGTGGTGTCCCTGGCCGTCCCGGCGCACACCCGCGTCGAACTGGGGGTGGTCGGCGCCGCGGCGACGGTCTCCGGGATCGACGGACGCACGGAGGTGAGGGGCGTCTCCGGGGACACCACCCTGGTGCGACTCACGGGGCCGGTCCGCGCGGACACCGTGTCCGGGAGCCTCGAGGCGCAGGCCCTCTCCGGCGACCTGCGCTTCCAGTCGGTCTCGGGCGACCTCACGGTCGTCGAGGGCACGGGCTCCTCGGTGCGGGCGGACTCGGTGAGCGGGGCGATGATCGTCGACCTCGACCCGGCCGACGGCCCCACCGACGTCGCCCTGACGAGCGTCTCGGGTGAGATCGCCATCCGGCTACCCCATCCGGCGGACGCGGAGGTCGAGGCGAACACGGCCAGCGGGACGGTGTCCAACGCCTTCGAGGACCTCCGGGTCGGCGGGCAGTGGGGCGCCAAGCGGATCACGGGCCGGCTCGGCACAGGCAGCGGCCGCCTGAAGGCCACGACCGTCTCCGGCTCGATCGCCCTGCTGCGCCGCCCACCGGCCGAGGACGGGCCCTGGGACGTCGGGGGCCATTCCGTTCCCGGTCCGGGCGAGGGCCCCTCCTCCGGCGCCCCGGCCGACGGCACGACCGACAAGAAGGTGCTCTGACATGCCCCCCGTCTTCGCCCACGGCCGTCTCCGCCTGTACCTGCTGAAGCTGCTCGACGAGGCGCCGCGCCACGGCTACGAGGTGATCCGGCTGCTGGAGGAGCGCTTCCACGGGCTCTACGCGCCTTCGGCGGGCACCGTCTACCCCCGGCTGGCCAAGCTGGAGGCCGAGGGCCTGGTCACGCACACCACCGAGGGCGGCCGCAAGGTGTACGCCATCACGGACGCGGGCCGCGCCGAGCTGGCCGACCGCAGCGGTGAGCTGGCCGATCTCGAGCTGGAGATCCGGGAGTCGGTCGCCGAGCTCGCCGCCGAGATCCGCGCCGACGTGCGCGGTGCCGCCGGCGACCTGCGGCGCGAGATGCGGGCCGCCGCGTCCCAGACGCGTCAGGGCGCCGGGGAGCAGGGCGAGGCCGGTGACAGGGAGGGCTGGCGCGCGGCCAAGGAGGAGTTGCGCCGGGTCAAGCTGGAGTGGAAGGAGCAGGCCCGGCGGGCCAAGGACGAGAGCCGGCGGGCCCGGGAAGAGGCACAGCGGGCCCGGCGGCAGGCGAAGGAGGCCCAGGACCGGGCCCAGGAGGAGCTGCAGCGCATCGCCCGGCGGGTCCAGGAGCAGGTGCAGGACCACTTCACCCGCGGCGACTGGCCGACGGGTGTCCGCGAGGGGCTGACCGAGCTGGCCAAGGAGTTCGGCGACTTCGGCAAGGACGCCTTCGGCCGTGCGGCCGGCACGCCCGGGGCGGGCGCCGAGTACACACAGACTCCGCAGGACTTCCCCGCCGACTACGAGCCGGCCTGGGCCCACGAGGACTTCACCGGCGACCCGGCCCGCGACCTGGACCGGCTCCTCGACCGTTTCCGCGACGACATCCGCGACGCGGCCCGCGACCACGGCGTCACGGCCGGCCAGCTCCGCGACGCCCGCCGTCATCTGTCGACGGCGGCGGCCCACATCGGGGCGGTCCTGCGCGGACCGAAGGGGTGAGGGGGCTCATCGGCGGAAGAGATGAGCCGCGGGGCCGTCAGCCGGCCTGCGTCCCGGCCCCGCCGTGCAGCACACGGGTCACCGACGCGTAGGTCACCCCGTGATCGGCGAGGATCTCGGCGATCACACCGGGACGGGCCGTCAGCGCGAGCAGGAGGTGCTCGTCACCGATGCGGCGGTCACGGCGGCCCACGGCGGTGCGCAGCGCCCGCTGCAGGATCTCCTTCGCACCGCGCCTGAACGGGCGTCGGCCGGGCGGCGGCCCCCCGCCGTTGCGGTCCTCGGACATCGCCCCGGGTCCGTGCGCCTCCTCCACGCGGGAGACGATCTCGCAGACGTCGATGCCCAGACCGGCGAGGGCTTCGGCATCGGCCCGGGAGAGGCCCGCGCGCCGCCGCGCCTCGGCCAGCTCCCGCCGTACGGACTCCCTGCGCTCGTCGAGGCCGAGCGCCGCCAGCGCGAACGAGGCCCGGCTCGCCCTGCGGTCGAGCAGCGCGAGCAGCAGGTGCCCGGCGTCCACGGACTGCGCGCCCGCCTGCTCCGCGTGCCGGGCCGCCTCCTGCACGACCGCCCGGGCGTCCTTGGTGAACCGTTCGAACATCACTGCCTCCCGTACTTCTTGTGCACGGCCTGCCTGCTGACGCCGAGTTCAGCGGCGATCTCCTGCCACGACCAGCCCTGGTTGCGCGCGCTGCGCACCTGCACCGCCTCCAGCTGCTCCAGCAGCCGGCGCAGCGCGGCGACGGCCCGCAGCCCGACCCGCGGATCGCGGTCGCCCGCGCGCTCGGCGAGATCCGTTGCTTTGGTCATGGTGTCAACCTATGTTGACGTCGGCGCCTCTGTCAACCCTTGTTGACATGCCGGACACGCGAACGGCGGGCCTGGCACCGGCAGCCAGACCCGCCGCAGGACGGGGAACGATCAGGAGGTGGTGAGCACGATCTTCCCGAACTGGTCGCCCGCCGCGAGACGTTCGAAGCCGTCGCGCGCACGGTCCAGCGGCAGCACCTCGTCGATGACGGGACGGACGCCGGTGGCCGCGCAGAAGGACAGCAGGTCCTCCAGTTCGTCCTTGGTGCCCATCGTCGAGCCGACGACCTTCAGTTCGAGGAAGAAGATCCGGGTGAGCTCGGCGTGGGAGGGCCGGTCACCGCTCGTCGCGCCGGAGATGACGAGCGTCCCGCCGGGCCTGAGCGACTTGACCGAGTGCGACCAGGTCGCCGCGCCCACGGTCTCGATGACGGCGTCCACCCGCTGCGGCAGCCGCGCACCGGACTCCAGCGCCTCCACGGCACCGAGCTCCAGGGCCCGCTTGCGCTTGGCCTCGTCGCGGCTGGTGGCGAAGACGCGCAGGCCGGCCGCCTTGCCGAGCACGATGGCGGCCGTGGCGACACCGCCGCCGGCGCCCTGCACCAGCACCGAGTCACCGGGGCGCACACCCGCGTTGGTGAACAGCATGCGGTACGCGGTGAGCCAGGCCGTGGGCAGACAGGCGGCCTCCTCGAAGGAGAGCTCCCTGGGCTTGGGCAGGACGTTCCACGTCGGCACGGCGACCTGCTCGGCGAAGGTGCCCTGGTAGCGCTCGGTGAGGATGGAGCGGGGCTCCTTCGGGCCGACGCCGTGGCCGGTCTGGCCGATGACGGAGTGCAGGACGACCTCGTTGCCGTCCTCGTCGACGCCGGCGGCGTCGCAGCCGAGGATCATGGGCAGGGCGTCCTCGGGCAGTCCCACGCCCCGCAGCGACCAGAGGTCGTGGTGGTTCAGGGAAGCGGCCTTGACGTTGATCGTGCTCCAGCCGGGACGGGCCTGCGGGGCCGGGCGCTCCCCCGACTCAAGGCCGGTCAGCGGCTGGTCGCGGTCGATTCGGGCGGCGTAGACAGCGAACATGACCTTGACGATAGGCCGGGCGCCCGGCCGGCGGAACCAGGGGCACCTGTGACACACGTCTTCTTGCCAACGGGCGCGCGGCGGGGGCGACCACCGGAAACACACCCGGCGCCACCCACCGGGCGAAGCCGCCGGGCCCGCCCGGGGCGCCCACCGGCAGCGTAAGGGCCCCGCCCGGGCGGGGCCCTTACGACAGTCCGGGTGCCGGGGTCAGCGGCGGGCGACGCCCTCCGCGCGGGCCGCGGCGGCCACCGCGGCGGTGACCGCGGGGGCGACCCGCTCGTCGAACGGCGACGGGATCACGTAGTCCGCGGCCAGGTCGTCACCGACGACCCCGGCCAGCGCCTCCGCGGCCGCGATCTTCATCCCCTCGGTGATCCGCGAGGCCCTCACCTGCAGGGCTCCCGCGAAGATGCCGGGGAAGGCGAGCACGTTGTTGATCTGGTTCGGGAAGTCCGACCGCCCGGTCGCCACGACGGCCGCGTACTTGTGCGCGACGTCGGGGTGCACCTCCGGGTTCGGGTTGGCCATGGCGAAGACGAACGCGCCCTCGGCCATCGACGCCACCGCCGCCTCGGCGACCGTGCCGCCGGAGACGCCGATGAACACGTCGGCGCCGGCCAGCGCATCCTCCAGGGAACCGCCGACGCCCGCCTTGTTCGTGAAGGAGGCCAGCTCGCGCTTGACCGGCGTCAGGTCGTCCCGGTCCGCCGAGACGACGCCCTTGCGGTCGGCCACCGCGACGTCGCCGATGCCGGCCTCCACCAGCATCCTGGCGATCGCGACACCCGCCGCGCCCGCCCCGGAGATGACCGCCCGCAGATCGCCGAGCGCCCTGCCGCTCAGCCGCGCCGCGTTCCGCAGCGCCGCGAGCGTGACGACCGCCGTGCCGTGCTGGTCGTCGTGGAAGACGGGGATGTCCAGCCGCTCCTGCAGCCGGCGCTCGATCTCGAAGCACCGGGGCGCCGAGATGTCCTCCAGGTTCACGCCGCCGAAGGACGGCGCCAGCCGCACCACGGTCTCGACGATGTCGTCGACGTCCGTGCAGTCGAGCGCGATCGGCACCGCGTCGACGCCTCCGAACTGCTTGAACAGGATGGCCTTCCCCTCCATCACCGGGAGGGATGCCTGGGGTCCGATGTCCCCGAGGCCGAGGACGGCCGTGCCGTCGGTCACGACGGCGACGACGGACGACTTCCACGTGTACTCGTCGACCAGCTCCGGCTGCTCGGCGATGGCGGTGCACACCCGCGCGACGCCGGGCGTGTACGCCAGGGACAGGTCGTCCTTGTCGCGGACGGGCACGGTGGCCTGCACGGCCATCTTGCCGCCGCGGTGCAGCGCGAACGCCGGATCGAAGGAATCGAGGGGCTCGGCCCCGCTCTCCCCGTCCGTGCCGCTGTCGCTGCGAGGATTGACGATCTCCGCTGCCACTTGGTTTTACCCCTTAAGTGTTCATGGTTTGAGGGTGGCCACTCCTGGTTGAGGGGTGGGCGGGCACCGCGTACGGCCCAGGTCGGTGATCGTGACGGGCACCTACGCGACGGGCGCGCCGCACACGCGCCCTGAGCCCCGGATGAGGGGTGTAAAGAACCTTCTTACCCGACGGACAGCACCGACGACGAGTCCATAACGCCAAGGTCACATGACGACCACCCGACAAGTAGCTCAATATGGGGACACGCCGTCGGCAAGCCCTGAGAAACACGCCAAGAGGAGGCAAAAAACGCGCCGTCGCCGACCGCGTCGTGGGATTCGCCGAAGATCTTCCGGCGTCGAGCGAGCATTCCCGCAGATGGTCCGGCCCTCAAGGGTCACTTCACCGCGGTTCGGGGTTCACCCGTTATCCGATTTTGACATAGGCAGCGCCCTGAATGGCGCAGCGCAAATGGCAAGATGCGGTCATTCACACGAGGTCGCGACACCCGAAGGTGTGTGTACTCGTCGACCCATCGGCACGCCACCCATCCGCCGGAGGAACCACCATGACCGCACGCTCCACCCGTCGTCCGACCGCTGCGCACTCCCGGCTAGCTGCGGTGGGTGCGCTCGCGGTCGCAGGCGCCCTGATACTCACCGGCTGCGGTGACCAGACGGACAAGGGTGGCGACACCGGCGGCGCGAACGCGTCCTCGGCCTCCGCGCCGCTCGCCGGCAAGCTGCCCAAGGACATCCGCGACGCCGGCGTCGTCAAGGTGGGCTCCGACATCTCCTACGCGCCCGTCGAGTTCATGCAGAGCGGCAAGCCCGCCGGCATCGATCCGGATGTTGCGGCGGCCCTGGGCAAGCAGCTCGGTGTCCGGTTCGACTTCCAGAACGGCAAGTTCGACCAGCTCATCGTCGGTCTGCAGTCCAAGCGGTTCAACGTCGTCATGTCGGCGATGAACGACACGAAGGACCGCCAGAACGGCATCGACTCCAGCAACGGCAAGAAGGTCGGCAAGGGCGTCGACTTCGTCGACTACTTCACGGCCGGTACGTCGATCCTCGTCCAGAAGGGCAACCCCAAGGGCATCGCCTCGCTGGACGACCTGTGCGGCAAGGTCGTGGCCCTGCAGAAGGGCACCACGTCCGAGGGCGTCGCCAAGGCGCAGAGCCAGAAGTGCACCAAGGACGGCAAGAAGGCCATCACGCTGCAGACCTTCGGCACCGACCCCGAGGCGCTGCTCCGCCTCAAGCAGGGCGCGTCCGTCGCGGACCTCAACGACTTCCCGGTCGCGGCCTACAACGCCAAGACCTCCGGCGGCGGCAAGGACTTCCAGGTCGTCGGCGAGCAGATCGAGGCCGGTCCCTACGGCATCGCCGTCTCCAAGGAGAACACCCAGCTCCGCGACGCGCTGCAGGCCGCGATGACCGCGATCATCAAGAACGGCGAGTACCAGAAGATCCTGCAGAAGTGGAACGTCACGGACGGCGGCGTCACCGAGGTCAAGATCAACGGCGGCTCCTGAGCCTCGCGCAACGGAAGGGCAGTCACCGTGACTGACACTGTCGACAAGGTGCCGGCACCGCCGGTGCCGCCCGAGCAGATCAAGGCCGTCCCCGTGCGCCACTACGGCCGCTGGATGGCCGGAGCCGCGGTCGTCGCGATCCTGGCGCTGATCGTGCTCGCGTTCTCCAACGCGGAGATCAACTACGGCATCATCCCGGACTACCTCACCGACGGGACCATCCTGTCCGGCCTCTGGCACACGCTGTACATCTCCGTGCTCGCCATGGTGCTGGGTCTCGCCCTGGGTGTGGTCCTCGCCGTGATGCGGATGTCGTCGAACCCGGTCACCAGCAGCGTGGCCTGGCTGTACATCTGGTTCTTCCGCGGCACGCCGGTACTGGTGCAGCTCCTGCTCTGGTACAACATCTCCCTCGTCTTCCCCATCCTCAACCTGGGGTTCTACAAGGACGAGATGAACCAGGTGATGACCCCGTTCCTGGCGGCTCTGCTCGGTCTCGGCCTGAACGAGGCCGCGTACATGTCGGAGATCGTCCGGGCGGGCATCCAGTCCGTCGACCTGGGGCAGACGGAGGCCTCGCACGCGCTGGGCATGACCCAGGGCAAGACGCTGCGGCGCGTGGTCCTCCCGCAGGCCATGCGGGTCATCGTGCCGCCGACCGGCAACGAGTTCATCAACATGCTGAAGACCTCGTCGCTGGCGTCCGCGGTGCAGTTCAACGAACTGATCAAGCGGTCCACGGACATCTCCAGCACCTCGCTGGCGGTGGTGGAGCTCTACTTCGTGGCGTCGATCTGGTACCTGGTCCTCACCAGCGTCTTCTCCGTGGGCCAGTACTACCTGGAGCGCCGCTACGCCCGCGGTTCGACGCGCAACCTGCCGCCGACCCCGTTCCAGCGCCTGAAGAGGAACCTCCGCCTGTTCGGTTCGTTCCGCCGCCCGGAGGTGGCCCGATGAGCAGCAGCCTCAGCAAGGACGTCGTCGGCGGCACCGGCGGCGGGCCCATGGTCAGGGCCGAGGGGGTGCACAAGTCCTTCGGGCTCGCGCACATCCTCAAGGGCATCGACCTGGAGGTGAACCCGCGTGAGGTGTTCTGTCTGATCGGCCCGTCCGGTTCCGGCAAGTCCACCTTCCTGCGGTGCATCAACCACCTGGAGAAGATCAGCGCCGGCCGGCTGTGGGTCGACGGCGAACTGGTCGGCTACCGGCAGAAGGGCGACCGGCTCCACGAGCTGAAGGAGAAGGAGGTCGCGGCGCAGCGGCGGGACATCGGCATGGTGTTCCAGCGCTTCAACCTCTTCCCGCACATGACGGCGCTGGAGAACGTCATGGAGGCGCCGGTCCAGGTCAAGCGCGAGTCGAAGGCGGTGGCCCGCGAGCGCGCGCAGACCCTGCTGGACCGGGTCGGCCTCGGCGACCGCACGGGCCACTACCCCGCCCAGCTCTCCGGCGGTCAGCAGCAGCGTGTCGCCATCGCCCGCGCGCTGGCGATGCAGCCGAAGCTGATGCTCTTCGACGAGCCGACCTCGGCTCTCGACCCGGAGCTCGTCGGCGAGGTCCTCGACGTCATGCGGGACCTGGCGGAGGACGGCATGACGATGATCGTCGTCACCCACGAGATGGGCTTCGCCCGCGAGGTCGGCGACTCGCTGGTGTTCATGGACGACGGTGTGGTGGTCGAGTCCGGCCATCCGCGCGAGGTCCTGACGAACCCGCAGCACGAGCGGACGAAGTCGTTCCTGTCCAAGGTGCTCTAGGCCCCGTCGTCAGCACCTGGCGGGATGCAGCCGGCGTCCCGGCGGCACCGGATGACAGCGGGAGGGGCGGTACGGAGGACCCGTACCGCCCCTTTCGCGCGCCGTGTCCGGGCGCCGGCCGCCTCAGGATCGGCCCCCGGCCTGGCTCAGGGCCTGCACCCGAACCGCCCGAGGGCCTGCGTCCGGCCTGCCTCGCAGTCGGCCCCCGGCCCGCCTCACGGTCGGCGCCCGGTCTCCTTCAGGGCCGGCACAGCAGGGTGTCACGTCACACGTAATAGGCTGGAGCAATGACCGGCTGTTACCGACCGCATCCCTGACCACAGAGCGCCTCCGTAAGGATTACAAGTGGAACTGGCCTATTACTCGGATTACGCGGTACGTCTCGTCAACAGCGAGGAACCGGCGCGCGGCAAGGACGCGCTGACCTCGGTCGAGGCCGTCCGCGCCCTGTTCGGCGGCAACGCGTCGGCGGCCCGTCGCGCCGCGGACGCCGACGTCACGCGCTTCCGGTCGGTCAGGGCCCGGCTGCGCGCGGTGTTCGAGGCGGCCGACCAGGGCGACGAGACCCTCGCGGTGGACCTGCTGAACTCCCTGCTGCTGGAGTTCCCGGTGAGCCCGCAGATCTCCGGGCACGACCACCGGGACGAGGACGGCCGCCCCCTGTGGCACATGCATCTGGCGGACCACCCGTCCAACGCGACGGCCGGCTATGCGGCCATAGCGGCGATGGGCCTGGCCTTCCACCTCACCGAGTACGGCGTCGACCGGCTCGGTCTGTGCCAGGCAACCCCCTGCCGCAACGCCTACCTCGACACCTCGACCAACCGCTCCCGGCGCTACTGCTCCGACCGCTGCGCGACCCGCGCCAACGTGGCCGCCTACCGCGCCCGCAAGCGGCTGGAGGCCGACCGGCCGGTGAGGACGGGCCTGGCGGCCGACAACGCCCAGCGCACCCGCGCCAGCGGCGAGAGCCGGCCGGCGCCGGGCGGCCGGTAGCGGAAGCGGACCTTGCCCAGGACCAGCTCCTCGGGCACGGTTCCGTAGTCGGTGCTGTCGCCGCCCGCGTACGCGTTGTCCCCCAGCACCCACCAGCCGCCCTCGCGGCGCTCCGCGGCCCGCTTGACGACGAGCAGGTCCTGCTGGAAGGGATGCCGCAGGACGACGACATCGCCCGGGCGGATCCGTGCCCCGTACTGCACCAGGAGCCGGTCACCGTGGTACAGCGTGGGCACCATGGACGGCCCGGTCACCTCGGCCAGCCCGAAGGGCAGGACCGCACCTGTGCGGCCGGTCTCGCGCGACAGCTCCGGCATCGCCGGGCACCTCCCCTTCGTCTTCCTCCACCAGTCTCGTCTCACCCCGGACTTTTGTCCTCAGCCCAAGGGGGCACCCGCGAAAACAGGTCGTGCAGGGAGTAATGTCCCACCTGAGAAGACGATCACGAGGAAGGAATGCTCCATGCTTTCCCGCCTGTTTGCCCCCAAGGTCAAGGTCAGCGCGCACTGCGACCTGCCCTGCGGTGTGTATGACCCGGCCCAGGCCCGCATCGAGGCGGAGTCGGTGAAGGCCATCCAGGAGAAGATGGCCGGCAACGACGACCCGCACTTCCAGACGCGTGCCGCCATCATCAAGGAGCAGCGCGCGGAGATCGCGAAGCACCACGTCTCCGTGCTGTGGAGCGACTACTTCAAGGCGCCGCACTTCGAGAAGTACCCGGAGCTGCACCAGCTCGTCAACGACACCCTGAAGGCGCTGTCCGCCGCGAAGGCGTCCACCGACCCGGCCACCGGCCAGAAGGCGCTGGACTACATCGCTCAGATCGACAAGATCTTCTGGGAGACCAAGAAGGCCTGATCTTCGATCATGCCGTTTGACCTGCGATTTCCTTGATCGCCTGGTCTTTTGGTCCGCACCCGGCCCGCAGGCCGCCGAGCACGGCGTCCCTGACGGGACCGGGTGCGGTCGTCTTCCAGGACCACCTCACCCCGAGCGTGGAACAAACCCCGGTCACCGCACGCCACGTCCCGGACCCCGCCCGGCTCCGCCAGCCGGGACCCGTCGGCGACGAAGATCCGTGAGGCCGGTCCCGTGCACGGGACCGGGCGGTGCCCGCGGTGCTCAGGCCGCCTCGTTCCGGGCGGCTACGGCGGTCAGTGTGACCGTGACGGTGACCGGCTCCTCGATCCCGTGGGCGGCGAGGTGGGACATCACGCCGGCCCTCACCCGGTCGTGGACGTCCCTGGCGGTGTCCAGCGCCCGGTGGCCGCCGGCCAGGACGCAGCGCACCTCGATGTGCCAGCCCGGACCCTCCGGCGCCCGGTCGGCGCGGATGCCCGCCTCGGGCGGGATGCGGTGCGGCGCGCTGTCCGTGCCGGTGGGCGCGACCGCCACGGGGCGGTGGGCGGGGCGGGATGGCAGACCGGCCGTGCCGGGGACCGCGAGGGTGGCCTCGGCCGCGACGCCGAGGAGCGCGGACGGGCCGGTGACGGTCACCCCGCACCACCGCCGGCGGGGTCGAGCGGCGGCGACGGCGGCCACGGCAGCACCTCGACCACGGTGATGTCGACGGCCGTCACGGCCACCCCCAGGTCCTGTCCGGCCGAGTGGAGGACCGACCGGCGCACCTGGCGGACCCGGTCGGGCAGCGGGCGGTCGAGGGCGGCGGCCAGCGTCATGGTCACCCGCACGTCGGCGCCCTCGGGGACGATCCGGCAGGTCGCCGCCCTCGCGCCGGGCACCGTGTCCGCGGCCTGCCGCAGTACCGCCGCCGCGGCGCCCTCGGCGATCCGCAGGTCCCGCTCCGGGTCGGCCAGGGGCAGCAGCAGCCCGCGCCGGACCTCGGCCCTGACGACGTCCATGACGCGGTCGGCGAGCGCGTCCAGGCCGGGAGGGGTCTCGGCGCGCAGTGCCCCGGTGGCCGCGTCCACCGCGGCCAGTCCCCCGGCTGCCGCACGGCAGTGCGGGCAGGACCCCGTGTGCGGGTCCGCGGCCGGTGCCGCGTCCCGCGCCTGTTCCCAGACCCGGCTGAGCAGGCGGCCGCAGGGCAGTACCTCATCGCCCGGGAACCGGGGCACGCCCGCGGCGGGCGCACCGGTTCGGGGCCCGTCCGCTCCGGGCGGTCCGGGAGGCCGCGCGTGCGGGTCGTCTAGCGCCATGGGCCCATCGCCTCCTGCAGGGACCGGCGCGCCCTGAACAGTCTGCCCCGCACGGTCTGCTCACTGGTCCGCGTCACGTGGGCGATCTCCTTGTAGCTCAGGCCCTGCAGTTCCCGCAGCAGCCAGCAGACCCGCTGCCCGGTGTCCAGCTCGGCGAGCGCGCGGACCAGGGCGGCCGTGGCCGCGTCCTGCTCGGCGCACCGGGCGGGCTGGCTCCAGGCGTCGCCCGCCGCGGGTTCCACGACGGTCTCCAGGGACAGGGGCGGCGGCCGGCGACGCCGCATGGTGAGGCAGCGGTTGACGGTGATCCGGTGGATCCAGGTGCGGAACTCCGCGCCGTGGCGGTATTCCGGCAGTCGCCGCCAGGCGCTGACGAAGGCGTCCTGAACCGCCTCCTCGGCGTCCTGGGGGCTGTCGAGCATGCAGCGCGCCAGGACCAGCAGCGAGCGGCTGTGCCGCCGTACCAGAACGGCGAAGGAGCCCGCGTCCCCGTCGGCCGCCCGTACGGCCAGCAGCCGGTCCGGCAGATCGGCCTCCAGCGGTCGGAAACCAGTGCGTTCGGTCATGTCACTCCCGCACGAGCCTCGGAGGCGGACGGGTACCCCTGCCACCGGTGTGTGACGCATGTCACAGAGCGCGGGCGTGAGGACCGGGCCGCCCGGGGTGTCCAACGTTGCGTCGGGCACCACGCCGGTGTCCGCCCGACCGAGCAAGGCAAGGCGAGCGCCATGACGGACAACATCACCAGCGTCGGCGGGGGCAACAGGCCCGACACGGGCGTCAGCGCGCTGAAGGGCCGCACCGGGGCCGGGGCTCCGGCCGAGACGCGGGGGAGGACCACCATCGCGGACGGCGTGGTGGCGAAGATCGCGGGCATGGCCGCCCGCGAGATAGAGGGAATCCACAGCCTGGGCGCGGGGCTGGCCCGCACCCTCAGCGCCGTACGCGAACGCGTCCCCGGGGCAGGCGGCGGCGTGACCCGGGGAGTGAAGGTCGAGGTCGGCGAACGCCAGGCCGCGATCGACCTGGACGTGGTGGTCGAGTACGGCGTCTCCATCGTCGACGTCGCCGGGGTCGTGCGCACCAACGTGATCAACGCCGTGGAGCGGATGACCGGACTGGAGGTCGTCGAGGTCAACATCGCCGTGGAGGACGTCCACCTGCCCGAGGAGGAGGAGGAGACCACACCGGAAGAGGGCCGCGTGAGGTGATCCACCGTCGCGTCCGGGGCGTCGGCGGACACCACACGGACGGCGACCTACGTGCGCGAGACGGGTGAGTGCGTGATGAACACAGCGACGACGGGCCTCGCGGCCGGCATGGCCCTCGGCTTCGCCGGCTACTTCGGCGGCTTCTGGGCGTTCCTGCTGGTTCTGGTCCTGGGTGTGGCGGGGCTGATCGTCGGCCTCGCCGTCCAGGGCGACCTCGACCTCCGTGGGCGGAGGCAGCGGTGAGGACCCGGCCCGGTCCCCCGCTCCCCGGCGAGGGGCCCGGCCCGCCCGCGCCGGACACCGGCCTGCCGCCTCCGGCCGAACGCGGCGCCACCGTCATCCCGGACCGGGTGGTCGCCCGTATCGCCGCCCAGGCCGCGCACACGGCCCAGTCCCGGCGCGGGGCGGCACCGTCCGGCCGGGACGGACCGGCGCGGCCCGACGCGTCCGCGACCACGCGGACCGGTTCGGTACGCCTGCACCTGTCCCTCGACCTGCCGTACCCGACCGACATCCCGCACGTCTGCGAGCGGATCCGGCGCGACGTCGCCGAACGGGTGGCTCGGCTGACCGGCCTCGAGGTGGGCGAAGTGACCCTCACCGTCCGGCGGCTGGTGACCGCCGCCGACGTGACGGGACGGGTCCGGTGAGCGGCCCGGCGACCGGCGCCGGCGGGGACGTCCCACAGGAGGGAGGACCGGAATGACATCCGACCCGGGACCTCCGGCCCACGGCTCCGCGCCGTCCGCGCGCCCTGCCGCGGTGCCGCTGACGAAGGAGCCCGAGGACCCGAGGGAGCCGGCGGAGGCCGCTCCGCCGGAACACGACACGGCCCTCCCCCCGGACGGGACGGCCGGTGGAAGCGGCGGAGGCCACCGGGGAGGCCGCTGGAGCCACCGCCCGTGGTCCGCACGCCGGATCCCGGCCGCCCTGACCGCCGCGGTGGTGCTCGTGGCGGCGGGCGCGGCGCTGATCGACGTCGTCGCCGTACGGGCGGGACGCCGCGCGTCGGCCTGGCGGCGGCAGCTGGCCGACGAACTGGCCACCCGTCCCGTCGGCGACGTGTGGATGCTCACGGGAGCCGCCGTCGCCGCCGCTCTCGGAGTCTGGCTGATCGTGCTGGCCGTCACCCCCGGCCTGCGCCATCTGCTGCCCCTGCGTTCCCCCGCCGGCTGTCCCCGGCTGCGGGCCTCCCTGGACCGCGACGGCGCCGCCTCCCTGCTGCGCGACGCCGCCCTGCGGGTGCCGGGAGTCAGCGACGCCCACGTCCGGGTGCGCCGCCACCGCGTCAAAGTCCGCGCGCACGTCCGCTTCAGGGACATCCGGCAGGTGCGGGACGACCTCGTCGCCGCCCTGCGCGACGAGCGCGACCGGCTCGCCCTGGCCCGCCCTCCCCGCATGGTCGTACGGGTGCGGCGGCGCAGGGACTGACCGACGACCCCGAGCCCCGGAGGCCCGCACAATGACGCAGCGTCTGCTCAACCGCAGTCTCCTGGCCCTCACCGGACTGGTCCTGCTCGGCGGCGGCCTGCTGGTCCTCTTCGCCGGATTCGACGTCTACCGGCGACTGGATCTGGTCCCGCCCGCGGGCTGGCCCCTGACCACCGCGGACGACGTCCTGCTCGCATCCGCCGACCGGATCCGCTGGAGCGGTCAGGGCTGGTGGTGGTGGCCCGCGGTCATCGCCGCGCTCGCCGTCATCGCCCTGCTGGCCCTGTGGTGGCTGCTCAGCCAGCTGCGCCGGCGCCACCCCGGAGCACTGCCCGTCGGCGGCGCGCCCCCGCAGGAGGGCATCGAACTGCGCGACCGCGCGCTGAGCGACGCGATGGCCGCCGAAGCCGGTGCGCTGCCTGGAGTCCAGCACGCGACCGTGCGCATCACAGGCCGGGCCGCTCGCCCCCGCACCTGGGTCAGGCTCACCCTCACCCCCGGGGAGGCACCCGGCGCCGCCCTCGACGCGCTCTGCGAAGGTCCGCTGCGCACCGCCCGCCGGTCCACCGGCTCCCCCGAGATGCCCACCGAGGTCCGCCTGCGGGTGGCCCGCCACAGGGCGCACCGCGCGGAGTGACGAGGCGCCGGGCGACAGGCCGTCCCGGGTGCGCGGGAGCGCACGGCTGCGTCTCCTCCGCCCGTCTGCGTCTCGTCACCGTCCGTCAGGCACCGCCCGCTCGTGCCCGGTCACGCCCGGCCCGGCGCCGGCGCGGCCTCGCCGTGCCATGCTGGCCGGATGACGCCGGAAGACCTGGTACGGCTGCGCCGGGCCCGTGACCGCATGGACCGCGAGTACGCCGACCCGCTGGACATGGCCGCGCTCGCGCGCACCGCGCTCATGTCGCCCGGCCACTTCCAGCGCAGTTTCCGGGCCGCCTACGGGGAGACGCCGTACAGCTATCTCATGACCCGCCGGATCGAACGCGCGAAGGCCCTGCTCCGGCGCGGCGACCTGAGTGTGACCGAGGTGTGCATGGCGGTCGGCTGCACCTCGCTGGGGTCGTTCAGTTCCCGCTTCACCGAGTTGGTCGGCGAGACCCCGAGTGCCTACCGGGCCCGCTCGCACGAGGACGGCGCGGCCATACCGGCCTGCGTGGCCCGCGCCTTCACCCGCCCCCGGCGGGCGGGCCCGCGCACCGCGGGCCCGGGGGCCTTCCCGTGATCCCCGGGGGGCGCACGACGACAGCCGCCGACGGACCGAATCAGGTTGGATACATGGACCTCAAACTCCGCCAGTGTTTCATCGCCGTGGACGACCACGACAAGGCGCTCGCCTTCTACCGGGACGTGCTGGGCCTGGAGGTGCGCAACGACGTGTCCTTCGAGGGCATGCGGTGGGTGACCGTCGGGTCGCCGCTCCAGCCGGACGTGGAGATCGTCCTGGAACCGCCCGCCGTCAACCCGGACGCCTCCCCCGCCGACAAGGAGGCCCTGGCCCGGCTGCTGGCCAAGGGCGTGCTGCGCGGGGTCATCTTCACCACCGCCGACTGCGACGCGCTCCACGAGCGGGTCCGCGGACAGGGCGGCGAGGTCGTCCAGGAACCGATGGACCAGCCCTACGGTGTGCGCGACTGCGCGTTCCGGGACCCCGCGGGGAACCTGCTGCGGTTCATGGAGCGCTCCGGCGGCTGAGGAACGGCTGCCGCCCTCCTGCGGCGCTGGGTCCGCCGCGGCCACGCGTCGCTCGTCGCCGTGTCCTCGGTTTCCGGGCGTCCCGCGGCGCTCTTCCCCTGCCCACGGCAAGCGCGCCCCGCGGCGCCCACGCGCCCGGCCCGGACGGCCCGGGCGCGTGGCGCCTCAGGGGTGCGGCGGGGACGGCTGGTCGGGGGGCCCACCGGGGGCGGGCCCGCCTCCGGTGGGGCCGGGGTCCGGGTGGGGCGGAGCGGGAGCGGGGGCGGGGCCGTCGTAGGCCGCGCACCGGGTGTTCCGGCACGGCCCTGGCTTCCACACCGGGACCCATGCGCCCAGCGTCTTGTGACGCCGGACGACCGTCTCCACGGGCTGCCCGCAGGACGGGCAGACGTGTTGCTCGGCGTCCATGTCCTCAGCCTAGGACCGGGGGGCCCGGGGCGCCGCCCGGAGCGCGTCGCCGCAGCGGTGGCGGTCGGTCGCCGGCCCCGGCGTCGGCGACCGAGAGCGGTGGGGTGGGCGGCCGGGACGGCGTCCGCGCGGGGCGGTGGGTCGCGGGCAACCGCGGGCGGAGCGCCGTGACGGCGCCGGAGTCCGGCCGGTGGCTCAGACCCGCGGCTCCCGCCACATCGGCCACATCCGCGGGCCGTCCGGCAGGTCCAGGGTGCGGTCGGTGAAGGCGAAGCCCAGGCGCTGGTACAGCTTGGTGCTGCGGGTACTGCTGGCCTCCAGATAGGCGGGGAGCCCCGTGCGGTCGCAGCGGTCCAGGACGTGCCGGATGAGCGTGGTGCCGAGGCCCTCGCCCTGGCGGTCCGGGGCGACGGCGATCATCCAGAGGTACTCGTGGGCGCGGTCCGCGGGGTGCGCCCCGGCCGTCAGCCGGACGATCCGCTCGACGCGTTCGTTCGCCGGGTCGACGCTCTCACGCAGTCGTACGGCGTCGTCCACGTCACCGGACGCGCCGCCGTCTCCCGCGAGGCCGCCGGCGGGCACGGACAGCCACAGCGCACACGCCGACCCGTCCCCGGTGATGTCGATCCGGCCCTCGGCGGACACGATGTCCGTGAAGGCGGCCATCAACCGCGGGTGCGTCCTGCGGCGGTGCCCCGGCTCCGGGAAGAGCCAGTTGCTCACCGGGTCGTCCTGGAACGCCTCGTCCAGCAGCCGCACGACCAGTGCGCGGTCGCCCTCGTCGGCCGCGCGTACCGTCACGCCCATGCGCTCACCCCTTCACCTCAACATGTCTGTCGGCGACGGGAGTTGAGCCTACTGCTGCCGAGTTGGGGACGGGTCCCGCACACCGTGGGGAAGTGCGGGACCCGCCGGTCCGGCGGCATCGGCGGCCGTACGGGGTCAGGAGCCGTACGGTCCCGGTGGCGCCGGGGTTCTCGGTGCCGGTGGTGCCCGGGTCAGCTGGTGCGCCGGGTGACGAACTCCGCCAGGGCGAGCAGGCCGCCGGCGGCCTCCGGGTCCGGGACGGCGCGGGCCAGCTCGTCCAGGGCCCGGGCCATCCGGTCGGCCGCCTGGTCCTGCGCCCAGTCCCGCCCGCCGGCCCGTTCCACCGCGAGGGCCGTGCGGTCCCGTTCTCCCTCCTCCTCCCGGTAGGGCTTGGCGTACAGCTCGGTGAGTTCGACGGCGGCCGGAGTGCCGGAGGTGAGCGCGGCGACCACCGGCAGGGACTTCTTGCGGGCGATCAGGTCGGCACCGGCCGGCTTGCCGGTGCGGCCCGGGTCCCCCCATATGCCGATCACGTCGTCGATCAGCTGGAAGGCGAGCCCGGCCTGGCGGCCGAACGCGTCCAGCGCCTCGACGTCATCCCCCGCCGCCCCCGCGTACAGCGCGCCGACGGCGCAGGCGCAGCCGAGCAGCGCGCCCGTCTTGGCCTCGGCCATGGCGAGGACCTCGGCGAGCGTGACCTCGCCGGGGGCACGCGTCTCCAGGGCGGTGTCCGCCTGCTGGCCCGCGCACAGCTCCACCACGCAGGCCGCGAGCCGGGCGGTGGCCGCCCGGGACGCCGGGTGGGGGTCCTCGGCGAGCACCTCCAGGGCGAGCGCCTGGAGCGCGTCCCCCGCGAGGATCGCATCGGCGTCGCCGAACACCGTCCATGCCGTGCGCCGGTGGCGACGGGTCGTGTCCCGGTCCATCACGTCGTCGTGCAGCAAGGTGAAGTTGTGGACCAGTTCCACCGCCGCCGCGGCCCGCACCGCCGCCGCCCGTGCCCTCTCCCCGCCGAGCGCGGCGGCCGCGGTGAGGACGAGCGCGGGCCGGATGGCCTTGCCCGCGGGGGCCGCCGACCGTGCGCCGTCCGCCTCCTGCCAGCCGAAGTGGTAGCAGGCGATCCGGCGCAGCGCACCGGGCAGCGACTCGACGGCCGACCGCAGTGCGGGGTCCACCGCCTTCCTGGCGCTCTCCAGGATCACCGCCGCGTCCTGCGCGTCGCCGGATCCGTCCGGGCCGGTGCCGACGACGTGGGCGGATCGCGGCGGCGTCCCGGCGGGTGCTGCCGGCGGCGCCGCTCCCCCCGGACGCGGCACGACGGCGGAGCGGGGCTTCGGCACGGGGCGCTGCGTGGTCTCCGTCATGAACTCGGCCATGGCGTCCCCCTCGGAGGTTCCGCGGACGGTGGCGCTTGCGGTGCCGGCACCGGACCCGTACCCCCGGGACTTACCCGTCCCGGCCGACGGGAACACCGCGCGCGGACGGCTGCTGTCAGCTCCAACGGCCGACCTCGACGTTCTCCAGGACGCCCAGCGCGTCCGGCACCAGGACCGCCGCCGAGTAGTAGGCGGTGACGAGGTACTTGATGACGGCCTGTTCGTTGATGCCCATGAACCGGACGGACAGGCTGGGTTCGAGCTCGTCCGGGATGCCGCTCGCCCTCAGGCCGATGACGCCCTGGTCCTGCTCACCGGTACGCAGCGCGATGATCGAGCTCGTCCGGGCCTCGGTCACCGGGATCTTGTTGCAGGGGAAGACCGGCACGCCCCGCCAGGTGGGGATGCGGTTGCCGCCCATGTCGATGGTCTCCGGGACCAGTCCCCGCCGGTTCAGTTCGCGGCCGAACGCGGCGATCGCGCGCGGGTGTGCGAGGAACAGCTTGGTGCCGCGCCGCCGGCTGAGCAGTTCGTCCATGTCGTCCGGGCCGGGCACGCCGTCGTGCGGCTGGATGCGCTGGTCGTACTCGCAGTTGTGCAGCAGCCCGAATTCCGGGTTGTTGATCAGCTCGTGCTCCTGGCGCTCCTTCAGCGCCTCCACGGTGAGCCGGATCTGCTGCTCCGTCTGGTTCATCGGCTGGTTGTAGAGGTCGGCCACGCGTGAGTGGATGCGCAGGACGGTCTGGGCGATGCTCAGCTCGTACTCGCGCGGGCGGGCCTCGTAGTCGACGAAGGTGTGCGGGATGTCGGGCTCGCCGTTGTGGCCGGCGGCCAGCTCGACCTCCTTCTCGCCGTACTTGTTGGTGCGCTGCGCGGGGATCGAACGCAGCCTCTGCAGGTGGTCGCGCAGGGACTGCGCACGCTCCGCGACCTGCTCGAAGTCCTGACGGGACAGCACGAGCACCGTGCACGCGGTGTCCGCCCGGGCCGTGTACTCCCAGATGGCGTCCGGGTCGAGCAGCGCCTGCTCGCCGAAGTGGGCCCCGTCGGCGAGGACGCCGAGCACCTGGTCGTCGCCGTACGGCCCGGTGCCGATCTTCTCGACCCTGCCGTGCGCCAGCAGGAACACCTCGTCGGCCTGGTTGCCGAACGAGGCGATCACCTGTCCCGCACCGATGGCCCGCTGCCGGCAGCGCCGGGCGAGCTCGGAGAGCACGTCCTCGTCCTCGTACGCCCGCAGCACCGGCAGTTCGCCGAGCTCCGCGGGGATGACCTCGACCCGTTCGCCGGTCTTCACGAAGGTGATGCGGCCGTCGCCGACGGCGTAGGTCAGCCGCCGGTTCACCCGGTACGTGCCGCCCTGCACGTCGACCCAGGGCAGCATGCGCAGGAGCCAGCGGGAGCTGATCTCCTGCATCTGGGGAACGGACTTGGTGGTGGTGGCCAGGTTCCGCGCGGCCGCGGTGCCGAGGCTCTGCTGCGGCCGGCCCTGCTCCGCGCGGACCTCTTCGCCTACCGACATAGAGAATTGCCCTCCCGGTCATGCCCGGCACGTTCGGAGCCGGGCATCGATGTGCGTGAGCAAGCCTTCCATCACCCAGCGTGTCCGTGCCATTACCCGAAAGAGCGGGAATGGATCAACACCGCCCGGGGCAGACGCCGGCGCCGCGCCGGACGAGCGGGAGGGGTCGCCCGGGCAGACCGCTCGCACCCAGCCACGACCGCGCCTCCCGGGGGCCGGGCCGCGGACCGCCGGTGACAATGGGCGGGTGACCAGTCCCGCCGGCCTCGCCGGCCTCGCGCCCCGGCTCCCCTCGCCCCTTCAGGAGGTCTCCGACGGCCGGTTCACCCGCCGCGGCCTGCGTCTGCTGCTCAAACGGGACGACCTGATCCACCCCGAGCTGATCGGCAACAAGTGGCGCAAACTCGCCCCGAACCTGCGGGCCTCGGCCGGCCGGACGATCGTCACCTTCGGCGGCGCGTACTCCAACCACCTGCGCGCCACGGCCGCCGCGGGCCGTCTGCTCGGCCTGACCACGGTGGGCGTGGTCCGCGGCCAGGAGCTCGCCGACCGTCCCCTGAACCCCTCGCTCGCCCGGTGCGTGGCCGACGGCATGCGCCTGCACTTCACCGACCGGGCGACATACCGGCACAAGACCGAACCGGAGACCCTCGCCGCGATCCTGCGCGCGGTCGGCGCGGGCGGCGCCCACGTCGTCCCCGAGGGCGGCAGCAACAGCCTCGCCGTGCGCGGCTGCCGCCTGCTCGGCGAGGAACTGCGCGGTCGCACCGATGTCGCCGCCGTCGCCTGCGGCACCGGCGGAACCCTCGCGGGCCTCGCCGCCGGGCTGGCGGCCGGCCAGCGGGCGCTGGGCATACCGGTTCTCAGGGGAGGCTTCCTGGGCGCCGACGTGCGGGCCCTGCAGGAGGAGACGTTCGGCGCCCGTCGCGGCTCCTGGTCCCTGGACGACCGTTTCCACTTCGGCGGCTACGCCCGCACCGATCCTGAACTGGACGCCTTCGCCGAGGACTTCGCCGAGCGCCACGGCGTGCCCGTCGAGCGCCTGTACGTCGCCAAGCTGCTGTACGGGCTCGTCCGCCTGGCCGAGGAGGGCGCCTTCCCGCGCGGGACGACGATCACCGCGGTCGTCACCGGCAGCCCGTTCCCCCCGCCGTGACGCGGCGGACGGACCGGGGCGGCCGGCCCGGCCTCGTCCGGGCGCCCGCCGACGAGCTCAGGAGCCGTCCGGCGGACCATGCCGGAGACGCGGGCTGCGAGGTGCCGCCGGTCTCCTCCGACCCGCTCCGCCGGACGACAGCTCTCCTAAACGGCCGCCTCGCGGTAGGCCGCCGCCTCCTCCAGGTCCAGTCTGCGCAGCAGCGTCCGCAGCATCTCGTCGTCGATGTAGCGGCCGTCCCGCAGCCGTACGAACACCGTCCGCTCGACGCTGATCACCTCCCGCGACAGTCTGCGGTAGGTGTCGTCGACGCTCTCCCCGGTGACCGGATTGACCTGGCCGAGCCGCTCCCACACGGCGTTGCGGCGGCGCTCCAGCGTCGAGCGGAGCCGGTCGGCCAGCGGCCCGGGCAGGACGTTGCGCTCGTCGGCGAGCAGCTCCTCGAGGCGCCGCTCGGCGGCCCGCGAGGCCTGGGCCTGGGCATTGGCCTCGGCCAGGGTCACGGTCTGCGGGTCACGGCCGGGGACCCGCAGCAGCCGGATCAGCAGGGGCAGTGTGAGGCCCTGCACCACCAGCGTCCCGATGACCGTGGTGAAGGTCAGGAACAGCAGCAGGTTGCGCTGCGGGAAGGGCTCCCCGCCGTGCACGGTCTCGGGGATGGAGAAGGCGATGGCCAGGGAGACCACGCCCCGCATGCCGGCCCAGCCGATGACCAGCGCCCCCTTCCAGGTGGGGTTCTCCTCGCGCTCCCGGATCCGCCGCGACAGCTTCCGCGGCAGGAACGCCGCCGAGTACACCCAGACGAGCCGGCTCACGACGACGACCAGGAAGAGGACGACCGCGTACCAGGCCGCGGCGGCGCCCTGGTCGCGGCCGAGACCTGCCGTCACCACGTGGAGCTGCAGCCCGATCAGCGCGAACACCGCCGACTCCAGGACGAACGCCACCATCTTCCACACCGCCTCCTCCTGGAGCCTGGTGGCGAAGTCGACCTCCCAGGCCCGGTGCCCGAGGTAGAGGGCGACCGTGACGACCGCGAGGACGCCGGAGGCGTGCAGCTGCTCGGCCACGCCGTACGCCACGAACGGGATCAGCAGGGAGAGCGTGTTCTGCAACAGCGCCTCCCGCAGGTGCGTGCGCAGCCAGTGCAGCGGCGCCATCAACAGCAGCCCGACGCCGACGCCGCCGAACGCCGCGAGGAGGAACTCGCCGATCCCGCTGACCCAGGTCACGCCCTCGCCCACGGCGGCCGCGAGAGCCACCTTGTAGGCGGTGATCGCGGTGGCGTCGTTGAGCAGGGACTCGCCCTGGAGGATGGTGGTGATCCGCGACGGCAGCCCGACCCGGCGCGCGACCGCCGTGGCCGCGACCGCGTCCGGCGGTGCCACCACGGCGCCCAGCACCAGGGCCGCCGTCAGCGGCAGCCCCGGCACGATCAGGTAAGCGGCCCAGCCGACCACGAACGTCGCGAAGAGGACGTACCCGACCGACAGCAGTGCGACGGGCCGCAGTTGCGCCCGCAGGTCGAGGTAGGAGCTCTCGGTGGCCGACGTGTACAGCAGCGGCGGAAGCAGCAGCGGCAGGACGACCTCGGGGTCGAGCGCGTAGTCGGGCATCCCGGGGATGTAGGAGGCCACCAGTCCGGCGGCGACCAGCAACAGCGGTGCCGGCACCGGGGTCCGCCGGGCGGCTCCGGCCACCGCCGCACTGCCGGCCACCAGCAACAGCAGCGGCATCGTGTTCATCGTCCACCCGCCCTTTGTTTCTGCGCGCGGCCACCCGTACAGCCGTCGTAACCTGGCAATCATGAAACAGTGCACGCACGCCGGCGCGCTGCCGCACCCCGAGCCCGAGCCGAAGAGCGAGACGTGCCCGGAGTGCCTGGCCGACGGCACGCACCCGGTGCAGCTGCGGCTCTGCCTGACCTGCGGGCACGTCGGCTGCTGCGACTCGTCGGTGGGGCGGCACGCGACCAGGCATCACGAGGGCACCGGGCACCCGGTGATGCGGACCTTCGAGCCCGGTGAGGACTGGCGCTGGTGCTTCGTCGACCACGTGCTCGTGTGACCGGGACGCCGGACGGTTCGACCGTCTGACACCTGGGTACGTCAACCCGGCGCACGCTGTTACCGATTGGACCTGCGAACCCCCTAGCCACGGAGCGTGTTCGCAGGTTTACTATGAGTGACAGCAAGGGGCCGGGGTCCCGGGACAGTAGGGTCACGGGCGCGGTAGCGTCACCGCAGAACCACGTATCGCGTGAGCCCGGGGGGCGACTCCCCGGCCCCGAGCAAGCATGTACTCCCTTGGAGGTGAGGGTGTCCCAGAACGCAGGCGAGCCCGCGACCCAGGACTTCGTGGAAGTCCGGCTGCCGGCTGCGGGTGCCTACCTGTCGGTGCTGCGTACGGCCACGGCCGGCCTCGCCGCCCGCTTGGACTTCACCCTGGACGAGATCGAGGACCTGCGCATCGCAGTGGACGAGGCCTGCGCGATCCTGCTGCAGCAGGCCGTGCCCGGCTCGGTGCTCAGTTGCGTCTTCCGGCTCGTCGACGACTCGCTGGAGGTCACCGTCTCGGCCCCGACCACGGACGGTCACGCCCCCTCGCGGGACACCTTCGCCTGGACCGTGCTGTCCGCCCTCGCGGGCAAGGTCTCCTCCGCCGTCGACGAGGACAAGACCGTGTCGATCAGCCTCTACAAACAGCGCGGCGCCGGACCCGGGCCGGCGTGAGGAACGGGGACGGGCCGGTGCGGGACGAAGAGCGCGGCACACGGGGGCTGCCGGCCGGGGACGGGACGTCGTTCCGTCCGGGCCAGGCCGGGAGCGGGGCGGAGGGCGGCCCGAGCGGGTCGGCCGCATCTCGGCGCGCGGCGGGCGGCATCGACGGCATCCCCGAGCAGGCCAGACCGCACCCGGAGGACGACCCGCCGGAGGCACCCCTCGCGCGCGACGGGCAGCGGGAGCAGGATGGTGCCCCGCCGGACGCACCTCCGGCGCGTGACGGGGCCTCCCCTGGCCACGGGGGTCCCCCCGCTCGTGCGGGGGAGGAGGCGAGGGCTCGGGGAAGGGCAACGGGCGGGACGATGAGCGAGCACGAGCGATTCTCAGAGGACGACGCGCAGGGCACGCCGGGCGCGCACGGCGCACCGCACGATCCCCAGAACCGCACGGGCGCGCGCGTCCTGTTCGTCGAACTGCGTCAGCTGAACCAGGGCGATCCGCGCTATGCGGAGCTGCGCAACCAGCTGGTCCGCATGCATCTGCCGCTCGTCGAGCACCTCGCGCGCCGCTTCCGCAACCGAGGGGAGCCGCTGGACGACCTGACCCAGGTCGCGACCATCGGCCTGATCAAGTCCGTCGACCGGTTCGACCCGGAGCGCGGCGTGGAGTTCTCGACGTACGCGACCCCGACCGTGGTCGGCGAGATCAAGCGGCACTTCCGGGACAAGGGCTGGGCGGTCCGCGTGCCGCGCCGGCTGCAGGAGCTGCGTCTCGCGCTCACCACGGCCACGGCCGAGCTGTCCCAGCTCCACGGCCGCTCCCCCACGGTGCACGAGCTCGCGGAGAAGCTCGCCATCTCCGAGGAGGAGGTCCTGGAGGGCCTGGAGTCCGCCAACGCCTACTCCACCCTGTCGCTGGACGTGCCCGACACGGACGACGAGTCCCCGGCGGTCGCGGACACCCTCGGCGCGGAGGACGAGGCGCTGGAGGGCGTGGAATACCGCGAGTCGCTGAAGCCGCTGCTGGAGGACCTGCCGCCGCGTGAGAAGCGCATCCTGCTGCTGCGTTTCTTCGGGAACATGACCCAGTCGCAGATCGCGCAGGAGGTCGGGATCTCACAGATGCACGTGTCGCGGCTGCTGGCGCGCACGCTGGCGCAGCTCCGGGAGAAGCTGCTGGTGGAGGAGTAGCCGCCGAAAGGCCCGACGGCCCGCCCCCTCGGCGGGCCCGAGCCCGGCGGGAGGCACTCGGCGGGCCGGCGTCCGCCGGACGGTGCCGGCGCGGCTGCCGTCCGCGGACGCGGGTGCGTCCGGGGGGCGGCCGGTGCCGTTACGGCTTGGGTTCGTCCGCGCGGCCCGGTCCCCGGATACCGAGGGCCTGGCCCGTCGCCCGGTTCGCCAGCAGGACGAGTCCCACCACCGCGACGACCGCCAGGACGATGCCCGCCGGGATCGCCGCACTGTCGGCCTGGAGCAGGCTGTAGGCCACCGGGAGCGCCATGAGGTGGGTGACCACAGCGGGCCCCCGGCTCCAGCTCCGCCGCAGCAGCAGCCCCCGCGCGGCCAGCAGGGGCAGCAGTGCCAGCACGATCAGGGTGACGCCGCCGGTGACGGCCTGCTGCCGGTCACCGGAGTCGCCGAGGCCGAGGACGAGCATCCAGACCCCGGCGACGACGAGCGCGAGCCCCTCCAGCGCGGACAGCGCCGCAGCCCAGGTCAGCCTCCGCGGACGCGGCCCGGCGTCGGCGTCCGAGGTCTCGTGGGTGGGGTTCCGCTCGCTGCTCACCCCTGAAGGGTAGCCCGCAGACCCTGGGCCCTCGTGGGGAGGCTCACGTCCGTTCCTCTTACCGGATCCCTACCTGCCCTGGGCCGAGTACCGCCCAGTAGGTACGCTGCACCCCATGCGTGCACTTCTCGTGGTCAATCCGGCAGCAACCACCACAAGCGCACGTACGCGCGACGTCCTCATCCACGCGCTCGCCAGCGAGATGAAGCTGGAGGCGGTGACGACCGAGTACCGGGGTCACGCCCGCGACCTCGGCCGGCAGGCCGCGCTGAGCCAGGACGTCGATCTGGTCGTGGCACTCGGCGGCGACGGCACGGTCAACGAGGTCGTGAACGGTCTGCTGTACCGCGGCCCCGATCCGGAGGGCCTCCCCCGCCTCGCCGTGGTCCCCGGCGGTTCCACCAACGTCTTCGCCCGCGCCCTGGGTCTGCCGAACGACGCCGTGGAGGCCACCGGGGCGCTCCTGGACGCCCTGCGCGAAGGCAGCGAGCGCACCGTCGGCCTGGGGCTGACCTCGGGGACGCCGGGCAGCGAGGACGAGGCGGTCCCGGCGCGCTGGTTCACGTTCAACGCGGGGCTGGGCTTCGACGCGGGCGTGGTCGGTCGGGTCGAACAGCAGCGGGAACGCGGCAAGAGGTCCACGCACGCCCTGTACGTGCGTCAGGTGGTCCGCCAGTTCCTCGGCGAGCCGCACCGCCGGCAGGGGACGATAACGCTGGAGCCGGAGACCGGGGACGCGGTCACCGAACTGGTGGTGGCCATAGTGTCGAACACCTCGCCGTGGACGTTCCTCGGCAACCGCCCCATGTACACGTCTCCCGAGGCGTCGTTCGACAAGGGACTCGACGTACTCGGTCTCAGCCGTCTGTCCACGGCCGCCGTTGCCCGGTATGGCACCCAGTTGCTCACTTCGTCCCCGCAGCGGGGGCCCCATGGCAGGCACGCCGTCTCCCTGCACGACTTGACGGGGTTCACCTTGCATTCGAAGGTGCCACTGCCCCTCCAGATGGACGGTGACCACCTGGGGCTGCGGACGAGCGTGACGTTCACAGGCGTACGGCGTGCACTGCGTGTGATTGTGTGAGCAGAACAGGCCAAAGTCCTTTCACTCGAACGTTTAGGCCAGGATCCACCCCATGGAAGTACGGCTGTGACCTAGTCGACACCGAGGAATCAAAAAAAACTTTTCGGAAGGGGTTGTATCCGCCGCCGAGGTTTGCGAGTCTCTTCCTGGCGATCGGGACGGCCCACCACAGTGGGCCCCCAAAGATCACCGGAACCCCTCTTCATTTCACAGGACCGCGGTCAGGGAGACCTGACGGTCGGCCCTTCACTTGTTGAGGGATTCGTGAAAGCGTTCACATTCACAAGCAACTTGCACGTAATACCACGGAGAGGTAGCAGCCATGGACTGGCGTCACAACGCCGTTTGCCGCGAGGAAGACCCCGAGCTCTTCTTCCCCATCGGCAACACCGGTCCTGCCCTGCTGCAGATCGAGGAAGCCAAGGCCGTCTGCCGTCGCTGCCCGGTTGTCGAGCAGTGCCTGCAGTGGGCGCTCGAGTCCGGTCAGGACTCCGGCGTCTGGGGTGGTCTCAGCGAGGACGAGCGCCGCGCCATGAAGCGCCGCGCCGCCCGCAACCGGGCCCGTCAGGCCTCCGCCTGACACACCCACCCCGCTCGACAGCCTGAGCTTGGCGGCGCGTACAGCGAGTACGCATCTCCCGCCCCCGAGCCGCAGCGCGCAGTACCCCCGATGCTCCCCCGGGCTCTCAGAGCAGGGGGTACCCCCATCGACAGCGAGCGAAGGGCCCCGGACCGTCACCGGTCCGGGGCCCTTTGCCATGTCCGGCCGCCGGGAACGGCCCGTCGGGGGCCCGGCCGGGCGGCCCCGGGGCCGCGGTGCCCGTGGCGTCGCCCGGGTCCGCGTGTCACTTGGGCGTCTGCACCGGGATGTCGAGGATCACGCGGGTGCCGCGCTCCGGGGCGGCGACCATGTCGAAGCTGCCGCCCAGTTCCCCCTCGACCAGGGTGCGCACGATCTGCAGGCCGAGGTTGCCGGAGCGGTGCGGGTCGAATCCCTCGGGGAGGCCGACGCCGTCGTCCTGCACGGTGACGAGCAGGCGCGCCTCGCGCGTGGTGCCGCCGCGGACCGCGGAGACCTCGACGGTGCCGGTCTCGCCCTGGCGGAAGCCGTGTTCCAGGGCGTTCTGCAGGACCTCGGTCAGCACCATCGACAGCGGGGTCGCCACCTCGGCGTCGAGGATGCCGAAGCGGCCACTGCGCCGGCCGGTGACCTTGCCCGGCGAGATCTCGGCGACCATCGAGAGCACCCGGTCGGCGATCTCGTCGAACTCCACCCGCTCGTCCAGGTTCTGAGACAGCGTCTCATGGACGATCGCGATCGACCCGACCCTGCGCACCGCCTCCTCCAGGGCCTCGCGGCCGCGCTCCGAGTCGATACGCCGGGCCTGGAGCCGCAGCAGGGCCGCCACCGTCTGGAGGTTGTTCTTGACCCGGTGGTGGATCTCCCGGATCGTCGCGTCCTTGGTGATCAGCTCCCGCTCGCGGCGGCGCAGTTCCGTGACGTCCCGGAGCAGCACCAGCGAGCCGATGCGGGTGCCCTTGGGCTTGAGCGGTATCGCCCGGAACTGGATCACCCCGTCGTTGGCCTCGATCTCGAACTCGCGCGGCGCCCAGCCGCTGGCGACCTTGACCAGCGCCTCGTCCACCGGCGCCCGGGACGGGGCGAGTTCGGCGGTGGTGGTGCCGAGGTGGTGCCCCACGAGGTCGGAGGCGAGGCCGAGGCGGTGGTAGGCGGAGAGCGCGTTCGGCGAGGCGTACTGCACGGTGCCGTCCGCGTCGAGCCGGATCAGGCCGTCGCCGACCCGGGGTGAGGCGTCCATGTCGACCTGCTGGTCCGGGAACGGGAAGGCGCCGGCCGCGATCATCTGCGCCAGGTCGGAGGCGCTCTGGAGGTAGGTCAGCTCCAGCCGGCTCGGGGTGCGCACCGTCAGCAGGTTGGTGTTCCGGGCGATGACGCCGAGGACGCGCCCCTCCCGCCGCACCGGGATCGACTCGACGCGGACGGGGACCTCCTCGCGCCACTCCGGGTCGCCCTCCCGCACGATCCGGCCCTCGTCGAGGGCGGCGTCCAGCATGGGACGGCGGCCCCGCGGGACGAGGTGGCCGACCATGTCGTCCTGGTAGGAGGTGGGGCCGGTGTTCGGCCGCATCTGGGCGACGGAGACGTAGCGCGTGCCGTCAAGGGTGGGGACCCACAGGACCAGATCGGCGAACGAGAGGTCGGAGAGCAGCTGCCACTCCGAGACCAGCAGATGGAGCCACTCGAGGTCGGAGTCGTCGAGGGCGGTGTGCTGGCGTACGAGTTCGTTCATGGAGGGCACGTCTGCGAGCGTACCCGGGCGTTCGGCCGAGGTTCGAAACCGCGGGGTGGGTGGAACACCCGCGGGCCGCGGCGCCTGGGAGGGACCCTCAACCCTCCCGGCACCGCAGCCCGGAGCAACAACGGCCGTGGGGTGTGCGGTCCCGGTCGGCCGAAGGACGAGGAGCCGGGGCAGTCAGGGCAGAGAGCTCCGGTTCCTCTGTCCGCCTTCCTGTGCGGGGAAGACGGAGGCTGGTGCGTTCCCCTGATGTGCGGGACGTGCCGCCCGCGTCCGCTGTCAGGGTCACCCCTTCAATTCTGGACTAGACCAGTTGCGCCTGTCCATGAGCGGGGGCGTTCGTTGTCGCTTCTTGTCGGTCCACCGCGCCCGGACGGGTCCGGCCCGGTGACCGGTGGGGCGCGCCGGCATCCCACCGGGCAGCAGCCTAGCCCGCCCGGGTCGCCCGTGGGGCCAGATGGCCAGGGCGATTTCCGCGAACGCCCCGGTTTTCCCCGGCTCACGCCGTCGTGCGCCCCTGGATCCGCGCGCCCGTGCGGGCGTGAGCGCGCCGGCCCCGGTGCCGGCGGGCGGCCTGCGCGCCGGGACGGCCTCGGCCCCGCGCCGCCCCGGCCGCCCCCTGGTCCGCCGCGCCGCCCTGACCGCACCCTGGGACACCGAGCCGCGTGGACGCGACGGGAGGTTCGCCGGCGTACGGAACGCGTCCGCTTCCGGCCGCGGCGGCAGGGCCGTGAGGAGGGCCCCGCGAGGGGCCGCTCTGCTAGATTGGTCTAAACCACACACCGACGTACGCCCCGTCGTCAGCGGGGTCCGGTCCCCTCTCGGCTCTCCTCGGATAGGCAGGCCCAGCGTGGAAGTTGTCATCGTTCCGGACGCCGCAGCGGGCGGCGAGCTCATCGCCGAGGCCATGGCGCGGCTGCTGCGGAAGAAGCCCGACGCCCTGCTGGGCGTGGCCACGGGTTCCACTCCGCTGCCCGTCTACGAGGCCCTGGCGGCCAGGGTGCGCTCCGGTGCCGTGGACACGTCGTACGCGCGGATCGCCCAGCTCGACGAGTACGTGGGGCTGCCCGCCGACCACCCGGAGTCCTACCGCTCCGTGCTGCGCCGGGAGGTGCTGAAGCCGCTCGGGATCGGGACGGAGGCGTTCCTGGGGCCCGACGGCACCGCCGAGGACGTGCAGGCCGCGTGCGAGGCGTACGACAGGGCGCTGGCCGAGGCGGGCGGGGTGGACCTGCAGCTGCTGGGGATCGGCACGGACGGGCACATCGGGTTCAACGAGCCCTGCTCCTCGCTCGCCTCGCGGACGCGGATCAAGACGCTGACCGAGCGGACCCGGACCGACAACGCGCGCTTCTTCGAGGGCGACGTCGACCAGGTGCCGCACCACGTCATCACCCAGGGCATCGGGACGATCCTGGAGGCGCGGCACCTGGTGCTGCTGGCCACCGGCGAGGGCAAGGCCGACGCGGTCGCCGCGACCGTCGAGGGACCGGTCGCGGCCGTCTGCCCGGCCTCGGCACTGCAGCTCCACCCGCACGCCACGGTCGTGGCCGACGAGGCCGCCGCCGCCAAGCTGAAGCTCGCCGACTACTTCCGTCACACCTACGCCCACAAGCCCCGGTGGCAGGGCATCTAGCGACTTCCGGCCGCCCCGGCCCGCTCACCCGCCGGAGGAGTGAAGGCGCCGGCCGTCCCACGGAGGGCGGCCGGCGCCTTCACTGTGTGTCCGGTCACTCACCCGCCCGCGATCACCTCGGCCGCCGCGCGGCCGCAGACCCGGGCCGCGCCGTGGGTGGCGATGTGGAGGGCGCCGCGCGGGGCCGCCTGCGGGACGCCCATCTCGACGACGATCGTGTCGGGGCGGGCCGCCAGCAGGGTGTCGAGGGCGGCCGCCATCCAGGGGTGCCGGTGCTCGTCGCGGACCACGGCCACCACGCGGCGCCCGTCGGCCGCCGCGAGCGCCGCGGGTCCCGCGTCCTCCCCGGCGAAGCTGCCCGTCCGGGTGCCGGGCAGCAGCCTGGCCAGCTCCGCCGCCACGCCCCACGGCGTCTCGTCGCCGACCGCGACGTTGGCGACGGGGGTGAGCGCGGCGACGTAGGGCGGGGCGGTGAGCGGGGTGAAGGCCGCCGCGCCGGTGACCTTCAGAGCGCGCCGGGCCGCCAGCAGGCCGACCTCGCCCACCTGTCCGTCCGCAGTGCCGCCGCCGGCCGTGCCGTCGGCCGCGGCCGTCCAGCGGGCGAGCGCGCGGACCCGTTGCGCCGCGTCCGCCAGGCGTTCCTCGGGCAGGTCGCCGGCACGGACCGCGGCGACCAGGGCGTCCCGCAGACGCCGTACCGTCTCGTCGTCGGCGAGGCCGCCGCCCACGCAGATCGCGTCGGCGCCGGCGGCGATGGCGAGGACGCTGCCCCGCTCGATGCCGTAAGTGCCGGCGATGGCCCGCATCTCCATGCCATCGGTGACGATCAGGCCGTCGTAGCCCAGCCGTCCGCGCAGCAGGTCCGTCAGCACCCCGTGCGACAGGGTGGCGGGGCGGTCCGGGTCCAGCGCCGGTACCAGGATGTGCGCGCTCATCACGGCCTTGGTGCCCGCGGCGATGGCCGCCCGGAACGGGGCCAGTTCGCGCGCCTGGAGCACGGAGGCGTCCACGTCGATGCGCGGCAGCGCATGGTGCGAGTCGACGGCCGTGTCGCCGTGCCCGGGGAAGTGCTTGGTACAGGCGGCGACGCCCGCGGACTGCAGGCCGGCGACGTAGGCCGCGGTGTGCCGGGCGACGAGGCCGGTGTCGGCGCCGAAGGAGCGGACACCGATGACGGGGTTGGCCGGATTGGAGTTGACGTCGGCCGAGGGCGCCCAGTCGAGGTTGACCCCGCAGTCCGCGAGGCGGCGGCCGAGTTCGCGGGCGACCTGCCGGGTCAGCTCGACGTCGTCCACCGCGCCCAGGGCGTGGTTGCCGGGAAAGGAGGATCCGGTGCGCACCTCCAGCCGGGTGACGTCTCCGCCCTCCTCGTCGATGGCGACCAGGACGTCGTCGCGTTCCGCCCGCAACCGGGCGGTGAGCGCCGCGAGTTGGTCCGGCGAGGCGATGTTGCGGCCGAACAGGCCGACCGAGGCCAGGCCCTCGCCGAGCCGGCGTAGCAGCCAGTCGGGGGCCGTGGTGCCGGGGAAGCCGGGCTGGAGGACGGTCAGCGCGTCGCGGGTGAGTGTGTCGGTGCCGCTGGCGAATGTCGTCATCGGGTGGCGTTATCCCTTCACGGCGCCCGCGGTCAGGCCCGCGGCCATCTTGCGCTGGACGAGGAGGAAGAGGACGACGATCGGCACGGCCATCATGGTGGCGCCGGCCATCATCGGGGCGTACTCGGTGCCGTGCTTGGTGGTGAAGTTGCCGAGCCACACGGTCGCGGTCTGATGGTCCTGGCTCAGCAGCATCAGGGCGTACAGGTACTCGTTCCACGCCTGGATGAAGCCGTACACCGAGGTGGCGACCATCCCGGGGGCCAGCAGCGGGAAGACCACCCGGAGGAAGGCGCCCGTCCGGGAACAGCCGTCGACCATGGCGGCCTCCTCCAGCTCGCGCGGGATGTTGACGATGAAGCCGCGCAGCGTCCACACCGTGAAGGGGAGGATGAAGGTCAGGTAGGTGATGATGATGCCGGTCAGCCTGTCGTACTGCCCCAGGTCGTTGAGCAGCAGGAAGACCGGGATGATCATGGCGACCAGCGGCACCATCTGCACCGCCAGGATGCCGACGATCACCAGCTTGCGGCCGCGGAAGGCGAAGCGGGAGATCGCCAGGGCCGCCAGCAGGCCGACGGCCATGCCGATGACGACCACCGCCAGCGAGACGGCCAGGCTGCGCCCGACCGGTCCCCAGAAGTCCGCGATGTCCAGCGCCCGGCGGAAGTTGGCGAACGTGACGCCGGTGGGCAGCAGGCTCGGGTCCGGATCGATGGCGTCCTTGGCGGGCTTGAACGCCGTGTTGAGCATCCAGTACAGGGGGAAGCCCGCGGTGACGAAGACGAGGAGGCCGAGGAGGTTCCAGCCGAGCCGGGACGTGCGCCGGCGGCCGGGTCCCGGGGCGGTGCTCCCGCCGGTCGCGCCGGGCGCGCCGGTCCTGCCGGCCGTGGTGCTCACGCCGGTCGCACTCGTCATTCCGGTCGCACTCGTCATTCCACGTCCCCGATCTTCAGCATCTGGCGCATGTAGACGGCGACCACGCCGAGCAGCAGCACCACCGTGAGCAGGGCGATCGCCGAGCCCTGCGCGTAGTCGTTGACCACGAACGCGCGGTCGTAGGAGTAGGTGTTGAGGACCTGGAACTCCGCCTCGGGATGGCCGTTGCGCATCACGAACACCTGCGGGAAGACGCCCATGTCCCAGATCACCGACAGGGTCGTGAGCATCACGATGATCGGCTCGAGGATCGGCAGGGTGACGTGGCGGAACACCCCCCACGAGCCGGCGCCGTCCAGCCGCGCGGCCTCCTCCAGCTCCCTGGGCACCTGGGTCAGGCCGGCGCTCAGCGTGATGACGACGAAGGGCACGGCGCCCCACACCACCAGCAGCATGATCACGGCCAGCCCCTCGGGTCCGCTGGCGAACCAGTTGTGCCCGATCATCCGCACTCCGGGCAGCTTGCTGAGCAGCGCGTTGAGGACGCCGTAGTCGGAGTCGAAGAGCCACTTGAAGACGGTGGTCGCGACGATGACCGGCATGCCCCAGCCGGCCACCAGCACGATGTTGATGAGCACCTTCAGCCAGCCGGAGACCCGCTGCAGCAGCAGGGCCAGCGCCATGCCGGCGACCATCGTGAGGAGGACGGCGCCGGCCGCGAAGACGACGGTGCGCAGCACCACGGCCCAGAACCGGCTGTCGCCGAGCACCTCGGCGAAGTTGGCGAAGCCGGCGGACTCGGCCGGCTGGAAGCCCCACAGCTGCGACTGCCCGAACGTCTGGAAGGAGAGCGTGACCAGCCGGACCAGCGGATAGCCCATGACCAGGGCGAGGATCAGCAGACAGGGCGCGAGGAGCAGCCAGGGGACCGCGGCCCCGTTCGAGGCGCGTCGTCCGCGGGGCGCGCGGGCGGCGCCCGGGGGTGGCGGCGCCTGCCGCGGCGGCGGCACCTTGGCAGGGGTGGTCGTGTCTGCGGCAGTCATCGCGCGCTCCTCAGCGGTCCCTCAGGTCGTACGAAGGCGAGGCCCCGCACGGTCGTACGGGGAGCAGGGCCCCGCTTGCCGGGAGGAGCCGGGAGGAGACGGGGCCCTGCGCTCGGGTCACTTGGTGTTGATGACCTTGTCGATCGCGGCGTCCGCCTCCTTGGCGGCGGCCTCGACCGACTTCTTGCCGGTGCCGATGTCCTGCAGCATGGTCTGCAGCACCTGGGCCTTCTCGACCTGGCCCCAGCCGGGGGCCATCGGGACGAACCAGTTCGACTCGGCCGCGGTGGCCGGGACGGCCGTCTTCGGGTCGTTCTTCAGCGTCGCGAGGTCGGTCCTGTTGTTGGGCAGATTGCCCTTGGCCATCAGGCCCTTCTGGCCGGCGGAGCCGGTGAGGGCGTTGATCCACTCCGCGGCGAGGGCCTGCGCCTTGGACTTCACGGGGACGGCGAGGTCCGAACCGCCGAGGAAGACCGGCATGTTCTTGCCGGACGGGCCGGGCATCACGAAGTTCTCGAGGTTCCCCTTGAGCTTGCCGGTCTTGTCGTTCTTGGGATCCTCGGCGGTCCCGCCCTCCCAGGCGGCGGCGAAGATCATGCCGGACTTGCCCTGGCCGTAGACGATGTAGCGGTCGGACTCGTCCTTGGTCTTGTCGCCGTGCATGTACGAGTCGAGCACCCTCCGGTACTCGTTCAGGCCCTTGAGGGACCGGGGCGAGGACAGGTTGCCCTTCCACCGGCCGCCCTCCTCCTCGGCGATGGACCCCCCGGCGTCGTAGACGAAGGACATGGCCGCGTACCAGTCCCGGCTGGGCTGGTACCAGGCACTGAACCCGGCGCCCTCCTTCTTCTGCACCTTGTCCAGGGCGGCGGTCAGCTCCGGGTACGTCCTCGGGGCGCTCTTCACGCCCACCGAGGCGAAGACGTCCTTGCGCCAGTTGGCGACGCGGCCGCCCGCGTAGTACGGCACGCCGTAGGTCTTGCCCTCGTACGTCACCGAGGCCTTGAGGCCGTCCAGCCAGGCGCCGGAGTCGTCGAAGGCGGCCGGGTCGACGGGGGCGAAGGCGCCCTTGACCATGTAGCCGAGCATCTCGGTGTTGCCCATCTCGACCACGTCGGGGGCCTTGTCGGTGGCGAGGACGGCGTCCAGCTTGGTGTTCTTGTCCGGCCAGCCGTAGTACTCGTGCTTGATCCTGACGCCGGGGTGCTTCTCCCGCACCGCGGCGTCGGCGGCCTTCACCAGCTCGGGCCAGTTGTTCTGCGCGTCCACCGTGAGCCAGACGGTGAGCTCCTTGGCGTCCGCGCCGCCCTTGTCCGACCTCTCGCCGTCATCGCTTCCGCACGCCGCGATGGAGACCATCATGCCCGCGATACCGATCGCGGCAGCCAGCTTGCGCTTCACGCCACCCTCCTCAGGGATGCCACAAACCCCCTGCCTCCCCGCGGTGAGCTGGACCTGCCCGTGCATACCGCCCGTGGGGCCGGGACCTGGACCAATGGTGTAGACCAGTACGGGGAGCTTGGCCCAGACCAATAGGGCTGTCAAGGGTGCGCCGGGACGCTCCGGCGGTCCGTTACGGGACCGCGATATGCAGGGACCTTTCATTGCCGACGCGACTAAACGGACGGCTTCGTTCCCCGGCGGCGGAAGCGCCCGCCCCCCGCTCCGGCCGCCCTTGTGGACCGCACCACCCGCCGCACAGCGCGCATACCATTGCCCGAGGCCGCCCTGTGGACTAGACCATCATGGGGCACGACGGTATACAGAGGAGGTCACGGAGCGTGCGGGTGGCCGCCCGGCACACGAAGCCGTGCCACGATGTGGGCCGGGGCCGACGGGATGTCGGCCGCTTCGGCACCGGAGCCGGGAAGGCGGAGCATGAGCACCGACGTCAGCAGTGCGGAGAACGAGGGTGGGACGACCGTCCGTACCGCGCGCGTGCCCAAGTACTACCGTCTGAAGAAGCACCTGCTCGACATGACGGAGACGCTGCCCCCCGGCACCCCGGTCCCGCCCGAGCGCACCCTGGCGGCCGAGTTCGACACCTCCCGCACCACCGTGCGCCAGGCCCTGCAGGAACTCGTCGTGGAGGGCCGGCTCGAACGCATCCAGGGCAAGGGCACCTTCGTCGCGAAGCCCAAGGTCTCCCAGGCGCTGCAGCTGACCTCCTACACGGAGGACATGCGCGCCCAGGGCCTGGAGCCGACGTCCCAGCTCCTGGACATCGGCTACATCACCGCCGACGACCGGCTCGCCGGCCTGCTCGACATCACCGCCGGCGGGCGCGTGCTGCGCATCGAGCGGCTGCGCATGGCCAACGGCGAGCCGATGGCCATAGAGACGACGCACCTGTCGGCCAAGCGCTTCCCGGCCCTCAGGCGCAGCCTGGTGAAGTACACCTCCCTGTACACCGCCCTCGCCGAGGTCTACGACGTCCGCCCCGCCGAGGCCGAGGAGACCATCGAGACCTCCCTGGCCACCCCCCGGGAGGCCGGCCTGCTCGGCACCGACGTGGGCCTGCCCATGCTGATGCTGTCGCGGCACTCGCTGGACTGGGAGGGCCGGCCGGTCGAGTGGGTGCGTTCGGTCTACCGGGGGGACCGCTACAAGTTCGTCGCGCGACTGAAGCGGCCCGCCGACTGAGGGCTGTCCCGGGAGCCGCGGTGGATCAGCGTGCGGCGTCGGATGCGGTGCATCGCACGGCGGAGGGTCGTCCTCATACTGGGCGTATTCGGGCGATCCGACAACGCGGCGAGGTGTAGCTGTCGTCGTGCGCCCGCCGGGGACCGCGGGACAGCCCTTAGTGCCGCGGCAGGGCATTGTTGCCGTTGGAAACCGATACACGGACGAGGGGTTCCGTTCGCGGGAGACCGTCACCTAGATTGCCTGCGCACTGCACAGGTGATCAGCAAGGGGACGGAGCCGCCAGATGTCAGATGCCCCAAGAAAAACCGGAGCGGCGGTGGTGACGCCCATGCGCGTCGTCATCGCCCTCTGCCTGCTCGCGCCCTTCGTGGCGATGCTGTGGGTGGGTTCCTACGCCAAGGTGGACCCGGCCTTCATCGGCATCCCGTTCTTCTACTGGTACCAGATGCTCTGGGTGCTGATCTCCACGTCGCTGACCATGGTCGCCTACCAGCTGTGGCGGCGTGACCAGCGCTCCCAGGGCTCCCGGAAGGGCGGTGCGGCGGAATGAAGGACGGCGTCAACGGCGTCGCGCTCGGCGTCTTCATCCTCTTCTTCCTGGCCGTCACCGTCATGGGCTTCCTGGCGGCCCGCTGGCGCCGGGCCGACAACGAGCACAGCCTCGACGAGTGGGGCCTCGGCGGCCGGTCGTTCGGCACCTGGGTCACGTGGTTCCTGCTCGGCGGCGACCTGTACACCGCCTACACCTTCGTGGCCGTGCCGGCGGCGATCTACGCGGCGGGCGCGTCGGGCTTCTTCGCGGTGCCCTACACGATCCTGGTCTACCCGCTGATCTTCACCTTCCTGCCGCGCCTGTGGTCGGTGTCCCACCGCCACGGCTACGTGACGACCTCGGACTTCGTCCGCGGCCGGTTCGACTCCAAGGGGCTGTCGCTGGCCGTGGCGGTCACCGGCATCCTGGCGACGATGCCCTACATCGCGCTCCAGCTCGTCGGCATCCAGGCCGTCCTGGACGTGATGGGCGTCGGCGGCGGCGAGAACACCAACTGGTTCGTCAAGGACCTGCCCCTGCTGCTCGCCTTCGGCGTGCTGGCGGCGTACACGTACTCGTCGGGTCTGCGCGCGCCCGCGCTGATCGCGTTCGTGAAGGACACGCTGATCTACATCGTGATCGCGGTCGCGATCATCTACATCCCGATCAAGCTGGGCGGGTTCGACGACATCTTCGCCAAGGCGGGCGACGCCTTCGCGCAGACCAACCCGGCCACGGGCAAGCCGCGGGGCGCCCTGGCCCCCGCCGAGGCCGGCCAGTGGACGTACGCCACACTGGCCCTGGGGTCCGCGCTGGCGCTGTTCATGTACCCGCACTCGATCACCGCGACGCTGTCCTCGCGCAGCCGTGAGGTGATCCGCCGCAATACCACCATCCTGCCGCTGTACTCGCTGATGCTCGGTCTGCTGGGGCTGCTGGGCTTCATGGCGATCGCGGCCGGCATCAAGGTGCAGAACGGGCAGCTGGCCATCCCGCAGCTGTTCGAGAACATGTTCCCGGACTGGTTCGCGGGCGTGGCCTTCGCGGCGATCGGCATCGGCGCGCTGGTGCCGGCGGCCATCATGTCGATCGCGGCCGCGAACCTGTTCACCCGCAACATCTACAAGGACTTCATCAAGCCGGACGCCACGCCGAAGGAGGAGACGCGGGTCTCCAAGATCGTGTCGCTGCTGGTGAAGGTGGGCGCCCTGGTCTTCGTCCTGACCATGGACAAGACGGTGGCCATCAACTTCCAGCTGCTCGGCGGCATCTGGATCCTGCAGACCTTCCCGGCGCTGGTCGGCGGCCTGTTCACCCGCTGGTTCCACCGCTGGGCGCTGCTCGCGGGCTGGGCGGTCGGCATGGTCTACGGCACGATCGCCGCCTACGGCGTGGCCTCTCCGACGCAGAAGCACTTCGGCGGCTCGGCGGAGGAGATCCCGGGGATCGGGGAGATCGGCTACATCGGTCTCACGGCCTTCGTGCTCAACGTCCTCGTCACGGTCGTGCTGACCTTCGCGCTGAAGGCGGTGAAGGCTCCGGAGGGTGTCGACCAGACCCGGCCGGAGGACTACACGGCGGACGCGGGAGACCCGGGCGTGGAGGTGGAGCTGCCGCCGGCCACGGCCGGAGCCGCGCACTGACCCGCCACGGCATGGAGCGGGCGGCCTCCTGAGCCGCCCGGGCGCCTCGGGCCGCCGGAGAGATCCGGCGGCCCGTTGCCGTATCCGTCCGGCAGAACCGGGCTGCGGGCCTCGCGGCAGCCTCGGCCCGGGCATCGTGCGAGCCGGGGCCCGGGCATCCCGGGAGGCCCGGACCCGGCGACCGTGGCAGCCGGTGCGGGACGCCGAGGGCACCCCACCGTCCACCCACGCGCTGACGCTCCGGCACATCCCTGGGCGGTTGCGGTCACCGCAGGCACGGCGGGCAACCGCGACACAACATATGGGGGCGTCTTCCTCGCCCGGCACCAGATGTATGCTCATGCTCGCTGTCGCCGCAGGGGAATCCGGTGCGAATCCGGAACTGTCCCGCAACGGTGTACTCGCGCGTGCCCACCCATGTCCTCATCCATGCGGGCCCGTACGAGCGTCAGTCCGAGGACCTGCCGACAGTGCGCCCGGCCGTCCGGTCCGGGTGCCCTGACGTCCGGGCCTCGTGGGATGGGCCGGTGGACGCGACGCCCGCGTGCGTTCGTGTGCTGCCCCCTGCCCTCGGCGAGGCCCCGTGCCGAGCGAGGATGTGCCCCACGTGACCATCGCACCAGCCGGTCCGGCCGCAGCGACACCGTCCGACACCGAGACCGACGGCCCCGGTGCCGCGCTGCTGCGGACCCTGACGGAGCTGACCGCCGACCTGCCCGACGCCGACCCCGGCCGGGTCGCGGCCGCCGCGCTGCGCGGCCGGTCCGCGCGCACGGCCCCCGAGCTCACCGTGGAGCTGCGCGAGCTGGCGACGGAGGCCGCCGCCGGCCTGATCTCCGAGGACCCCGCCTACTCGAAGTTGGCCGCCCGTCTGCTGGCCGTGGGCATCCGCGCCGAGGCCGCCTCCCAGCAGGTCACGTCCTTCACCGACTCCGTCGCCGTCGGCCACCGGGAGGGGCTGATCGCCGACCGGACCGCCGCGTTCGTGCGCCTGCACGGCGAACGCCTCGACGCCCTGGCCGACCCGGCCGCCGACGACCGCTTCGGCTACTTCGGCCTGCGCACCCTGCACAGCCGCTATCTGCTGCGGCACCCGATCACCCGCAAGGTGATCGAGACACCCCAGCACTTCATGCTGCGCGTCGCCGCCGGTCTCGCCGAGGACGACACCCCGCGGTCGGTCGACGAAGTGGCCGCGCTCCACGGGCTGATGAGCCGCCTGGACTACCTGCCCTCCTCCCCCACGCTGTTCAACTCCGGCACACGGCACCCGCAGATGTCGTCGTGCTACCTGCTGGACTCCCCCGTGGACGAGCTGGACTCGATCTACGAGCGCTACCACCAGGTCGCGCGCCTGTCCAAGCACGCCGGCGGCATCGGCATCTCCTACTCCCGCGTGCGCGCCCGGGGTTCGCTGATCCGCGGCACCAACGGCCACTCCAACGGCATCGTGCCGTTCCTGAAGACGCTGGACGCCTCGGTCGCCGCCGTGAACCAGGGCGGCCGGCGCAAGGGGGCCGCCGCGGTCTACCTCGAGACCTGGCACTCCGACATCGAGGAGTTCCTGGAACTGCGCGACAACACCGGCGAGGACGCCCGGCGCACGCACAACCTCAACCTGGCGCACTGGATCCCCGACGAGTTCATGCGCCGGGTCGCCGCCGACGGGCAGTGGTCGCTGTTCTCGCCGTCGGACGTCCCGGACCTGGTGGACCTGTGGGGCGAGGAGTTCGACACCGCCTACCGTGCGGCCGAGGCCGCCGGGCTGGCCAGGAGGACCCTGCCGGCCCGTGACCTGTACGGCCGCATGATGCGCACCCTGGCGCAGACCGGCAACGGCTGGATGACCTTCAAGGACGCCGCCAACCGCACCGCCAACCAGACGGCCGAGCCGGGGCACGTCATCCACTCCTCCAACCTCTGCACGGAGATCCTGGAGGTCACCGACGACGGGGAGACGGCGGTGTGCAACCTGGGGTCGGTGAACCTCGGCGCGTTCGTCGACACGGAGGCAGGCGACCTCGACTGGGAGCGGCTGGACGAGACCGTCCGGACCGCCGTGACCTTCCTGGACCGGGTCGTCGACATCAACTTCTACCCGACCGCGCAGGCGGCCCGGTCCAACGCCCGGTGGCGTCCGGTGGGCCTGGGCGCCATGGGGCTGCAGGACGTCTTCTTCAAACTGCGTCTGCCGTTCGACTCCCCCGAGGCGCGGGCGCTGTCCACCCGTATCGCCGAGCGCGTCATGCTCGCCGCCTACGAGGCGTCCGCCGACCTCGCCGAGCGCAACGGCCCGCTGCCGGCCTGGGCGCGCACCCGTGCCGCCCGCGGCGTCCTCCACCCCGACCACTACGGCGTGGAGTTCACCTGGCCGGAGCGCTGGGCGGCGCTGCGGGAGCGGATCGCGGCCGTCGGGATGCGCAACGCGCTGCTGCTCGCCATCGCGCCGACCGCGACCATCGCGTCGATCGCCGGTGCCTACGAGTGCGTCGAGCCGCAGGTCTCCAACCTCTTCAAGCGCGAAACCCTCTCCGGGGAGTTCCTCCAGGTCAACTCCTACCTGGTGCAGGACCTGAAGGACCTCGGCGTGTGGGACGCCCGCACCCGGGAGGCGCTGCGCGAGGCGAACGGCTCGGTGCGGGACTTCGGCTGGATCCCCGAGGACGTCCGCCGGCTGTACCGCACGGCGTGGGAGATCCCGCAGCGCGGCCTGATCGACATGGCCGCGGCGCGCACGCCGTTCCTGGACCAGGCCCAGTCGCTGAACCTGTTCATGGAGACGCCGACCATCGGCAAGCTCTCCTCGATGTACGCCTACGCGTGGAAGCAGGGTCTGAAGACCACGTACTACCTGCGCTCCCGCCCGGCGACCAGGATCGCCCGCGCCGCCGGGGCGCAGGCGCGCAGCCAGGCTCCCGTCCCCGCGCAGCAGGTCGCCGGCCCCGACGCGGTCGCCTGCTCGCTGGAGAACCCCGAGTCCTGCGACGCCTGCCAGTGACCACCCGCAGCCACCCGGCACCCACCCCGTTTGGAGGACGGCGCCCCGCGCCGACTGTCATGACGTCCCAGAACCTGCTCGACCCCGGTTTCGAGCTGACCCTGCGCCCCATGCGCTACCCCGACTTCTACGAGCGCTACCGGGACGCCGTCAAGAACACCTGGACCGTGGAGGAGGTCGACCTCCACTCGGACGTCGCCGACCTCGCGAAGCTCACGCCGGGCGAACAGCACCTCATCGGCCGCCTGGTGGCCTTCTTCGCGACGGGTGACTCGATCGTCGCGAACAACCTGGTGCTGACGCTCTACAAGCACATCAACTCCCCCGAGGCGCGGCTGTACCTGAGCCGCCAGCTCTTCGAGGAGGCCGTCCACGTCCAGTTCTACCTGACCCTGCTGGACACCTACCTGCCCGACCCGCAGGACCGCGCGGCGGCCTTCGCGGCGGTGGAGAACATCCCCTCCATCCGCGAGAAGGCCGGGTTCTGCTTCCGGTGGATGGACTCGGTGGAGAGGATCGACCGGCTGGAAACGGCGACGGACCGTCGCCGTTTCCTGCTCAACCTGATCTGCTTCGCCGCCTGCATCGAGGGCCTGTTCTTCTACGGTGCCTTCGCGTACGTCTACTGGTTCCGCAGCCGGGGCCTGCTGCACGGGCTGGCGACCGGCACCAACTGGGTGTTCCGGGACGAGACCATGCACATGTCGTTCGCCTTCGACGTGGTGGACACCGTCCGCAAGGAGGAGCCGGAGCTCTTCGACGACGAGCTGCGGCAGCAGGTCACCGACATGCTGAGGGAGGCCGTCGAGGCCGAGCTGCAGTTCGCGCGCGACCTGTGCGGTGACGGCCTCCCGGGCATGAACACCGACTCGATGCGGCAGTACCTGGAGTGTGTCGCCGACCAGCGCCTGACGCGCCTCGGCCTCGCTCCGGTGTACGGCTCCGAGAACCCCTTCTCCTTCATGGAGCTCCAGGGCGTTCAGGAACTGACCAACTTCTTCGAGCGGCGTCCCTCGGCGTACCAGGTGGCGGTGGAGGGCACGGTCGACCTGGACGAGGACTTCTGACTCCCTTCCGTCTCCCGGGCGTCCCCGTCCTCGCGGGCCGCCCGGGTCCCGTCCTCCCCCTTCGCCGTCCCGGCCCGCGAGGCCGGCCGGGTCCCGTCCTTCTCGGCCTCCCTGATCTGCCGGCCGATGCGCCGGTCGTGGACGATGCCGGTCACGGAGGGGGCGATCATGAGCGCCAGGAGCCCGACGACGGCGGTCATTCCGATGAGTCCTTGCAGCTGGTTCGTATCCATGGACACCACTGTCGCGCCGAGTGCTCCTTACCGTGAGTGGCAGGACTGCCGCACCCCCTCGAATTCCTGCCAGTCATGCGGCAGACTGACGGCATGTTGAAGAACGTGGCCGCCGTCCTCCTCGACGGCGTGCAGCCCTTCGAACTCGGCGTGGTCTGCGAGGTCTTCGGCAACGACCGCAGCGACGAGGGACTGCCGGTGTACGACTTCGCCGTCGTCTCGGCCGAGGGCCCCACCCTGGCCAGCCAATGCGGGTTCACCCTGTCGACGCCACACGGTCCGGAGCGGCTGGAGGAGGCCGACCTGATCGCCGTCCCGGCCGGCGACGCCTACACCTCCCGCAGCTATCCGCCCGAACTGCTCGACGCGCTGCGCCGGGCCGTGGCGCGGGGCGCCCGGGTGCTGAGTGTCTGCTCGGGCGTCTTCGTGCTGGGTGCGGCCGGGCTGCTGGACGGGCGGCGCTGCACGGTCCACTGGCTGCACGCGCAGGAGCTCTCCCGGCGCTTCCCGCGGGCGGTCGTCGAGCCGGACGTGCTGTACGTCGACGACGACCCCGTGATCACCTCCGCCGGTACCGCGGCCGGTATCGACGCCTGCCTGCACATCGTGCGCAAGGAGGAGGGGCCCGAGGTCGCCAACAAGATCGCCCGGCGCATGGTGGTCCCGCCGCACCGCGACGGCGGGCAGGCGCAGTACATCGAGCGGCCGCTGCCGAAGTCCCGGTGCGACACCGTGGGCGAGGTCCTCGTCTGGATGGAGGAGCACCTCGATCAGGAGGTCACCGTCGAGCATCTGGCGGCCCACGCCCACATGTCGCCGCGCACGTTCGCGCGCCGCTTCCAGCAGGAGACGGGAACGACCCCCTACCGCTGGCTCCTGCGCCAGCGCGTGCTGCTGGCGCAGGAACTGCTGGAGGCGACGGACGAGACGATGGACGCGATCGCGGCCCGCACCGGCTTCGGCACGGCGGCCGCGCTGCGCCACCAGTTCGTGCGGGTGCTGGGGACGACCCCGAACGCCTACCGGCGCGCGTTCCGCGGCCGCGTGGCCGCCTGACCGCGCGCCGCGGGCATCCGCGCGCCGCGGGGATCGCTCGCCGGCGCAGCGCACCACCTCCGGGCGCCGGCGCCGCGTCGCGCCGCGCCCGGCTTCGGGGGCGGCGGCGCGGGGACGGCGCGGGCGGCCCCGGCGTCCGCCCCCGCCCCCGTGGCCCCACCCCGCCCGGCCCGTCCCCGGCGCCGGAGCGCGCCGCCGCGCGGCACGCGCCCCCGTGCCGTGCGGATCTCAGCGCGGCACGGGCTTCAGCAGCAGCCGGTGCGGACGCAGCGTGATGCCGACCCGGGGCGTGCCGTCGGAGCCGGGGGCCGGCTCCAGGCGGTAACGCGTCGCCACCGCCGCCGTGATGAGGGTCAGCTGCGCCATCGAGAAGTGGTCGCTGGGGCACTTGCGGTTGCCCACGCTGAACGGGCTCATAGCGTATTTCGGTACGTCCTTGGAGCGTTCCGGGAGCCATCGGTCGGGGTCGAATGCCAGGTGGTCCGCATAGGATCGCGGATCGCGCTGGATCGCGTACGGGCTGTAGATGATGTCCGAACCGGCCGGAATGCGATAGCCGCCGAGCTCGGTCTCCGTGACCGCGCGCCGCGTCAATACCCATACGGCCGGGCGCAGACGCATCGCCTCGACGACGACATTGTTGGTGTGCGTGAGCTTGCGGACGTCGTCGAATCCGACGGGCCGGCCACCGGTCACCGATTCGACCTCGGCGCGGATGCGGTCGGCGTGTTCGGGATGCTCGGCAAGTGCCTGCAGCAACCACAAGACGGTGGATGCCACCGTTTCGCTGCCGGGGGTGAGTATCGCGACGACCTGGTCGTGGATCTCCTGCTCCCCGATGGGGTCGCCATTGTCGTCCTTCGCCTCCAGCAATGCCGTCAGCAAATCGTCCGGATTCCGACCGGATGCGCGGCGCTCCGCGACGATCTCGTCGACGAGGAGATGCAAATCGGCCAAAGCGCGGTTGAATTCGCGGTTGGCCGGCAGCGGCAGCCGGTACAGCGGTCCGAGCGGGACGACCATGCGCCGGTACATGCCCCGGAAGACGGTGGTCAGCGCGACACTCAGCCGCTCGGCCCGCTCGTCCATGTACTGGCCGCGCAGCAGGCACCGGGCCGCCATGCGGACGGCGACCCGGAAGGACTCCGAGGTGCAGTCGATCGTCTCGCCCGAGGCCCAGCGCCCGACCAGGGCGTGCGCCTCCTCCTCCATGATCGGCCCGTAGGCGGGGATGGCGTCGAGCCGGAAAGCGGGCTGGATGGTGCGCCGCTGGCGCCGGTGCAGCGGGCCGTTGGCCGTGGCCACGCCCTCCCTGCCGAGCAGGTCCTCCAGGGACTCCCACAACGGGCCCGCGATGATGTAGTCGGAGCTGAGCGCCACCGCCCCGGTGAGGGCGGGCGTGGTGACGGCGTACACCGTCTTGGGGCCGAGCCTGAGGCGCACGACGTCGCCGTGGTCGCGCAGCTGGGACATGTACGCCAGCGGGTCGCGGGCCAGCTTCAGGCCGTGGCCGAGGAACGGGACCCCACCGCCCGCGAAGGGCGGCTCACGCAGCTGGGGCGCCGTTTCCCGCGGGCCGTCGGGCGGCGGGGCCGCTCCTGGTTCGCGTGACGGGGACGGGGCGGATGAATCGACGGTCATTTCTCACCTGCCGCTTCGTTGTTGACGTACGGGGGCGTGGACCGGTCGTCCCAGCTGTCGACCATGTAGCGGCCGGACTCGTGGTGGAACCAGTAGACCGAGCTGAACCAGTTCCGCATATTGCCGAGGCAGTCCCGGACCGCGCTGCTCAGTTCCTTTCCGCGTACCGTTCCGTCCGCCAGCCGGTCGGCGAAAAGTAACGCCTCCTGCTCGGCCTCCTGGAATTCGGATATGCATTCCTCGATCCGTCGCCTGAGGTCCGCGACGGCTTGTTCCAGAGTCATTCCCTCGTGTTTGACGAGACTGATTCCGAGGTTGTGCACCTCGTCGCCCGCGATTTCCTTGGGGAGGGAGCAGAGGTCGTTGTACCAGGCGGCGAATTCCTGGCTCAGGAGTGCCGGACGGCGGTAAGCCGGATTCCTCCGCACGGCGTCCGGGAGTTCGCAGCCGGCGCTCGGCTCCAGCAGGTCGGTCCAGATCCAGTGGGCGAAGGTGAGCCGGCGCAGCGCGAGATACTCCGCGACCGTGGGTACGACTCCCCCGGTGCGATTGCGGAACTCCCGGTCGTAGGCGTCGATCACCGCGTGGAAGTGCCGGGCGAAGCGGGCGTTCCACGTCTGGGGCAGGAACGAGTACAGCCGCGACACGCTGTCAGCGAAGGCCGCGACCAGCGGGTCCTGGTGGTGCAGATGCGCCTCGGGTGAGTCCAGGGCCGTGTGCAGCGCCAGCCTCAGCCGCCGCCAGGCGTCGGGCCGGCCGTGGACGATGTCGCGGTCATGGCGGTCGTCCCAGAAGAAGAACCACGCGCTGTAGTCGGCGATCGCCTGGAGCACCTCGTCCGGGGCGCCGATGTAGTACCCCGCCATGAGGTCGGTGTAGCACAGGCCGTCGGCGTGTTCTTGGACCTTGTCCGCCGGCATGAGCCGCTTTTCGAGCAGCCAGCAGCGGGTCTTCTCCTGAAGCCTGGGCCAATACGGGTGCAGTCTCCTGGTAAACGCGGCCTCGATCACCGGAAGAGCGAGTGACGGTGGGACCGCAACCGCCGTAGATGTGGTGCTGTGTGGGAAAGCTGGCACGAACAAACCCCTCTCAGCCGCCAGTGGCGCTCACCCCTGGTCTCGTGCCGGGCGCGCGCCGTCGCGTAATCCCCGCACTCACCATTCAGCACCACAACTGACCACCCTGGGAACGGATTTGCTCCACTCACCGGACCCCGGTGCCGAGAATATCCCCATGTGTGGCTGATTATGAATCGAGAGGGCGTACAAAGAATCGAATACGACTGCACACATGAACGGCGCCCGGCCGGGGGAACCTCCCGGCCGGGCGCCGTGTGAACGGGGCTCTCGCGCGCCGACTGCCCCGCCGCGCCTCAGTCGTTGGCGACGACGGGGTAGCGCGGCTCGTTCTCGGCCATCTGCCGCAGGGCGTCCTTGCGCTCGCGCTTGGACAGCCGGTCGATGTAGAGGTAGCCGTACAGGTGGTCGGTCTCGTGCTGCAGGCACCGCGCGAAGTACCCCGTGCCGCGCACCTTGACCGGGTGGCCCTTCTCGTCCTGCCCGGTGACCTCGGCGTAGTCGGGGCGGGCGAGCGGGGCGTAGGCGGCCGGCACGGACAGGCAGCCCTCGTTGCTGTCGTCCAGGCGGCGCCGGTCGGCGGGCAGCTCGACGATCTTCGGGTTGCAGACCACGCCGACGTGCCGGACGCCCTCGTCGTCCATGCAGTCGTAGACGAAGACCTTCAGGTCGACGCCGATCTGGTTGGCGGCGAGCCCGACGCCCTCGGCGGTGCGCTGGCTGGCGAACATGTCCGCGACGAGCTGCTGGAGATCGTCGCCAAAATCGGTGACGTCCCTGCACTCCCTGTGCAGCACCGGGTTGCCGACGACCGTGATCGGCCGCGAGGTGCCGCGCTCACGCCAGGCGGTCTCGCGCTCCTCGCAGTCCTCCGTGTCGACCACGTAGCCCTCGTCGTCGACGGGGAGCACGCCCGCGTGCTGCTGATCGGTGTCCTGCTGCGCCATGACCGACGTATGCCTTCCTGCAAGCCTGAGAAACTTCGCGTGTACAGCCTAAAGGGGGCGGCACGGCACCGGGGTCCGGCAGTCCTCAGCAGATCTCTTCGAGGTCCCGCCAGTCCCTCGAGTCCGGGCTGTCCGCGACCCAGCCGTCCAGCAGGCCCCGGACCAGCGAGGAGGGCGCCGCGATGCCGCACTCCCGCTCGGGCACCCACTGCTGACCGTCCGTGCGGTGGCCGAGCGGGCCCGGCTGGCCCGGCTCGCTGTGGTCGTGCGGGTCGAGGTGCTCGCCGTCGCCCTCGTCGGACGGCATCCGCGACTCCGAGCACGTCCGGCACAGCAGCCGTACGGACGACGACCAGTCCTCGGCGGCGAAGCCGGCGTCGGCGGCGAGCTGCTCCAGAGCGTCCCGGTCGGCCTCGGTGGCGGCCTCCAGCAGCACCACCCAGGTGGGCACGGGCGAGGGCGCCCACAGCTCGATCTCGTCGAAGACGGGGTAGGTGTGCCCGGCGGCCGTGGTCCGCTCGCCGTGGGGCACACCGTCGTGCAGCACGACCTCGCCCCAGCGCCGCCCGGAGGACGGCAGCGGAATGGACAGCACCTCCATCCGGGCCGGGTCGAGCCGGCGCCCCCAGACGACCTCGGCCTCGCCCTCCGGCGACAGCCGGACCGCGGCGCTGCCCAGCTCCATGCCGAGCGGTTCCCCGGACGCGGCCGCCCCGCCGGGCACCTTGAGCCCGTAGGCCTGCCAGGCCCGCCGGGCCAGTGGCCAGTCCTGCAGGGCGGTGGCCGCGATGCCGACGTTCCACCAGTCGGGCGCCCCGGTCTCCTTCTCGAGCAGGGCCACGGCCCGCAGGCCCGCGGCCCTGGCCTGCTCCCAGTCGTGCCGGAACTTGTGCAGCAGGGCCAGGTTGAACCAGGACTCCGACAGCCAGGGCTCCAGGTCGGCCGCGCGTGTCAGCAGCGCGCCCGCGTCCTCGTACCGGCCGTCACCGATCAGGGTGAATGCCCGGTCGGTGGCCTGCCGCCAGGAGGCGGAGGGCCGGTGCCGTCCCTTGCCGAAGATCCTCACGATTCCCGCCTGCCAGTTCCGTTCAGTGGGCTGGCTTCGCCCCCGGACACCCTTCCTTGGCATCCAACCATGTGCGGCCGGAAGGCCGCTCATTACCCATGGGTTACCCAGCCGCGGGCACCGTCAGACCGCCCGGACCGGCGCCCGCCGCCCTCGCCCGGCGGCTCCGCGTCGCCGGGCGGCCGCCCGAACTCCCAGCGGGCGTGGCCGTCCTGCCGGGCGAGCACCCGGGCCAGTGACTCCACCACCTCGGGCGCGTGGTCGCCCGCGGTGCCCAGCCGCAGCTCCTCCAGCGCCGTCAGCGGCCCGCCCGGGCCGGCGTTGCGGGCCCTCTCGTCGTAGGCGTTCACCGTCCGCACGATCCGCGCGGGCAGCGGCTGTTCCCAGCAGGGGTCGGCCTGCCGCTCCACCACCACGGCGACGGCCGGGTCGACCCCGGTCTGCCGGACGACGGCCCCGCCGAGCAGGGCGATGCGGCGCTGCTCCTCGGCGGGCAGTGCGGCGGTGACCCCCGAAGGCACCGGATCGACCAGGCTGAGCTGTCCGATGTCGTGCATCAGGGCGGCGTACTCCAGCACGGTCAGCTCGGGCTCGGCGAGGCCCAGGTCGCGGCCCACCGCCCGGCTGAGGGCGGCGACCCGCCGGGCGTGCCCGGCCGGGGTGTACCCGGCGACCTCGGTGGCCCGGGCCAGCGAGGCGATGGTCTGCCGGTAGGTGGCCCGCACGGCGGCGTACCGACGGTAGGACAACTGCGTCAGCAGCAGCGGCAGCGAGAACACCGGCAGGGCCCACAGGCCGACGACGGCGACCGCGAGGGCCATGACGGCGCCCGTCGCGCACACCGCCGACCCGATCCCGAGCAGCCCCCGCAGCTCCTCGCGCAGCAGCGGGCCGAACGGCCAGCGGGTACGGCTGTGCGCCAGCGCGGCCCCGAGCACGGCGTCGCACAGCGCGGTGAGCCCGAGGAGCGCCACGAGCAGCAGGGTGTGGGCGGTTCCCTGCCAGGTCCCGAAGACCGCGCGATCGTGCAGCGGCTGGAAGCAGACGGCGGTGAACCCCACCGTGAGCGTGCGCCGCACCAGGTGGTCCAGCGACGGGCTGTGCCCCCGCGCGATGTGCGGCACACTGCCGAGGAGGGAGGCGACCAGCACGACGGCGACGACCTGGCAGGCACCGTGCTGGGTGGGCCGCCCGGCGTCCTCCCCCAGCAGGGCGTACGACAGCGCCCCCGCGGCCCCCAGCGGCGCGGTCTCCCGTATGTCGGCCCCGGTCCACCGGGTCAGCTCGCCGACGAGCACGAGCAGGCCGAAGGCGAGGGCGGCGCCGCGGTTCTCGAGTCCGTCCCAGAGGGTGAGCGCGAGGCAGACCAGGGCGAGGAGCAGGGCGCAGGCGCGGATGAGGAAGCCCGGGACCGGCCGGGTCATCGGCGTGCTTCCTGCGGGCCGGGCTGCCGGCCGCCGGGAACCGGGGGCCGCAGCGCGGGCGTCCCCTCCTCGGCGGTGACCGCCGGGTGCCAGCCGTGCCGGCCGAGCGCCCGCACCAGTGCCGCCACCATCCGGGGGTCGAACTGGGCGCCGGCGCACCGCCTGAGTTCCTCCAGCGCGGTCGGGACCGGCCGGGCCCGGCGGTAGGAGCGGGTGGACGTCATCGCGTCGAACGCGTCGGCGACGGCCACGACCCGCGCGCACTCGGGGATCTGACTGCCCGCCAGCCCGTACGGATAGCCGCTGCCGTCCAGCCGCTCGTGGTGGTGCAGGATGGCCGACCGGGCCTCCCCGAGGAAGGAGATGCCCCGCACCATCTCGTGTCCGTACTCGGGGTGCAGCTCGATCACCCGCCGTTCCTCGGGCGTCAGCGGGCCGTCCTTGCGCAGCAGCCGGGTGGGCACCCCCAGTTTGCCGACGTCGTGCAGGATCCCGGCGAACCTCAGCACCTCGACGCGCTCGTCGTCCATCCCCAGCTCACGCGCGATCATCACGGAGGCCAGGCCGACCCGCTCGCTGTGCCCGCGGGTGTAGCCGTCCTTGATGTCGACGGCCTGGACCAGCGCACGGATCGTGGCCTGGTGGGCGGCCCGCTCGCGGTGGTACTGCGCGTACACCCACCACGACACGCACATCGGCAGCAGGACGAACAGGGCGGCGACCGGCCCGTACGGACTGCGCCAGAGCACGGCCATCATCAGCCCCGCCAGCCCGTGCACCGCCAGCGGCGCGAGCGACCGCAGGAACAGCCCCCGCCAGGCCCGACGCACCGGCACGCGCTCGGCGAGCGCGAGGATCCCGCCGTCCAGCAGCGTCAGCGCCAGGCAGAACGCCACCACGGCGGCCCCGGCGGGCAGGAGCGCGTAGGGGAAGTCGGAGCCCACGACGGCGTCCCGTCCGCCCAGCGCCCCGTGCACCCGGGCGGCCGTCCACACGGCGAGGGAGAGCTGGGCCGCCCGCCAGATCCGCCGCAGCGTCTCGGGCCGGCGTCCGGCCCGGGCGAGCAGGGCCCCCGGCCAGGGGACGAGGGCGGCCGCGGCAGGGGGCAGCAGGAAGGCCGCGGCGAGCAGGACCGGGTAGAAGGTCCCGCCGAAGCGCCGGCGGGCGAGCTGCTCGCCGGCGGCGTAGACCACGGCCAGCAGGGCGATCACCCACCAGGGGGTGCGCGGCACCGGCGGTGTCACCACGCACAGCAGGGCGCCGAGCACGGCACACACGACGTATGCGCGTGCCCGCCGTGGCACAGCCTCCATGACGCCCCTCCCCCCGGTGATGCCGGTCCAGGGCTTGGGAGCCTAGGGCCGGCAGGGGGGAGTCGGCGGGCCGATAACCCGCGAATTAGCACATTCGGGTGACGCCGTCGTCCGCGCGGACGAGCGCGCGGGAGGGCTCAGGACTCCTGGGGCGTCTTCGGCGCCGCGGCCACGTCCCGCTCGGGGGCGGTCTGTCCGGAGCGGATCAGTTCGATGCGCCCCATGACCTTGGCGCGGAGGTCGGCGGGTACGTCGTCATGCCCGCAGCACCGCTTGACCAGCTTCTTCACGGCCTGTTCCAGACCGTACTTCTCGAGGCACGGCGAGCACTCCTCGAAGTGGTGCTCGAACTTGGTGCGATCGACGTCCGGCATCTCACTGTCGAGGAACTCGTACAGGTGATCGAGTACCTCACCGCAGTCCGTCTCGTGCGGCTCTCCGCAGCTCATGAGCCCGAGCCTTTCGCTTCGTTCGACTCTCCGGCGCCGGCCGGGACCAGTCCGCGCTCACGGGCGTAGTCCTCGAGCATGCCGCGCAACTGACGGCGGCCCCGGTGCAGCCGGGACATCACCGTACCGATGGGGGTCCCCATGATGTCCGCGATCTCCTTGTACGCAAAGCCCTCGACGTCCGCGAGGTACACGGCGATGCGGAATTCCTCGGGGATGGTCTGAAGCGCCGCCTTCACGTCCGAGTCGGGCAGGTGGTCGAGCGCCTGCGACTCGGCGGAGCGCAGGCCGGTCGACATGTGCGACTCGGCGCGGGCGAGCTGCCAGTCCTCGATCTCCTCGGCCGCGCTGCGCTGGGGTTCGCGCTGCTTCTTGCGGTAGGAGTTGATGAACGTGTTCGTGAGGATCCGGTACAGCCACGCCTTGAGGTTGGTGCCCTCGCGGAACTGGTGGAAGGACGCGTACGCCTTGGCGTAGGTCTCCTGCACCAGATCCTCGGCGTCGGCCGGATTGCGCGTCATGCGCAGCGCGGCCGAGTACATCTGGTCGAGGAACTCGAGCGCGTCCCGCTCGAAGCGCGCGCTGCGCTCGGCGGTCGACTCCGTGCCCGTGCCCCGGCCCTCCGGCTGCTCCGCCTGGCCGTTGCCGGTGCCTGCGTCGGTCCCAGTGACCGGACCCACCTCCTCCGATGCCGTCGTGGAACCGAAATCGGTCCCACTGGAATCGGAGGATAGACGACCTGCGGTCGAAGGCGCCTGCCAACCCGGTCCGCCCGCCGCCCGGACTTGGGCGGTCCTCGCCGCGGGCAGCACCGTCCACTCCAGACCGGTGCGGCTGCTGCGGCTCGGGCAGAAGATCGAACCCATGCGGCGAACTTCCTCTCCTACGACGTCGGTGCTGTTCCCCAGCACACACGTCCGGCTCAACAGCGAGTGTGCGGCGGGCATTCCCGGCCGTCACCCGAGTGACACGGCCCACTGGGCGACGCCCTCGACGACGATCTCCAGGGCCCGCTCCTGGGTGATGTCCGCCCGCTTGGGCACGGCGAGGCCGTGATCGCCGAACGGCACCTCGATCAGTTCGTAGGGACCCTCCGGGAATTCCCCGGGCTTCCCGAACGGGTCGTTGCCCCCTTGGACGACGAGGGCGGGCACCCCGGCCGCCAGCAGTTCCCCCGCGCGGGACCTCTCGGGCCGGCCCGGCGGGTGCAGCGGGAAGCTCAGGGCCAGGACGGCGTGCGCGCCGAGCTCCGTCGCCGTGCGGCAGGCGACCCGGGCGCCGGCGCTGCGGCCGCCCGAGACCACCGGCAGGCCGGGGCGCACGAGCGCCGGCCACAGGCCGCGCCAGCCGGTGTCGAGCGTCTTCGGCGCGGGCGCGACCTTCTTCCCGGCCACGCGCCAGGGCTGCTCGACGAGCGCGACGGTCACCCCCCGCCGGGGCAGCGCGCGCGCCAGCGCTCCCAGGTCGCGGGCCTCGATGCCGCCGCCGGCGCCGTGACCGAGGGCGAGCACCAGGCGCGCCCCGGGGGCCGTGTACCAGGTGACGCGGGCAGTCCCGGCGTCCGTCTCGATGGTCTCGGTGGTTGCGTCCGTCGCGTGCGTCACATCAGAAGAGTGTGCCCTCCTCGGGCGCCGCGAGCTCCTTGAGCAGCTCGGGACCGTTGTTGCGGACGTTGCTGACGGCCGTGGCGACGGGGTAGGCCCGCATCAGGCCGGGCGGAGGGGGTGCCAGCAGCCCGCGCAGTTCGCCGGCGTCCGTCCGGGCCGGGTCCAGCCAGGCGTCCCAGCGGTCCGGCGTCAGCATCAGCGGCATCCGGGGGTGGATGTCGGCCAGCGAGCCGGGGCCCTGCGGGGGCGCCACCGCGAGCGGGGTCCGCTCGGCCTCCGTCGTGATCACCGAGCAGGTCGCCCACCAGGCCCGCGGGTGGTCCTCCGGCAGCGTGCTGTCCCGCCAGAACTCGTAGAGCCCCGCCATGGCGAACACCGATCCGTCGGCCGGGGTCACGAAGTACGGCTGCTTGCGCGGCCGCTTCCTGCGCCCCTCGACCTCCAGCTCCCGCTCCTGCGTGCCGGTGACCCACTCGTAGTAGCCGTCGGCGGGCAGGACGCAGCGCCGGGCGGCGAAGGGGCGCCGGAAGGACGGCTTCTCGTGCACGCTCTCGGCCCGCGCGTTGATCATCCGGGCGGCCCCCTCGGGGGACTTCGCCCAGGACGGCACCAGCCCCCACCTCAGCTTCCGCAGCTGCCGAACCGGACGCTTGCCGGCGGCGTCCTTCAGGGGGCGCTCCAGGACCGCGTAGACCTCCTTCGTCGGAGCCACGTTGTAGTCGGGGGCCAGGGTCTCCTCCGGCTCCCACTTCTCGATCTCGAAGACCGCCGCGAGATCCTCGGGTCCGCGACTCGCTGCATACCGTCCGCACATGCGTGCAACACTGCCAGGCCCGCCCGTCACCCGACCACCGTCTTCGCGTGACTGTGACGGGCGCCCACCCGCCCGACCGCCCGGTCCGGCACGAGCGACACGAGGAGCCAGCCGACGACCATGGACAGCACCGCATCCATCGCGCTGCCCGCCCTGTGGGACCGGCTGGTGGGTACCCAGCCGCGACCCGACCTGTGGGTGGTGATCGCCACCCTGGCCGCCGCGCTCGCCGCCGTCCTCCCGCACGCCCTGTGGCGCGTCTCCCGCAACGCCGTCACCATCGCCCACGAGGGCGGTCACGGGCTGGTGGCGCTGCTCACCGGCCGCACCCTGACGGGCATACGCCTGCACTCCGACACCAGCGGCCTGACCGTCAGCCGCGGCAAGCCCTACGGCGCCGGCATGATCCTCACGGCGGCCGCCGGCTACACCGCTCCCCCGCTGCTCGGGCTGGGCGGCGCCGCCCTGCTCGCCGAGGGGCGCCTCACCCTGCTGCTGTGGGTGGCCACGGCGTTGCTGCTGGTCATGCTGGTGATGATCCGCAACGCTTACGGCGCGCTGACGGTGGTCCTCGCGGGCGGCGCCTTCCTGCTGGTCTCGTGGCTGGCCGGGCCACAGGTGCAGGCGGCGTTCGCCTACGCGGTGGTGTGGTTCCTGCTGCTCGGCGGGGTCCGCCCGGCCTTCGAGCTCCAGGTCAAGCGGGCGCGCGGCGGCGCGGGCGACTCCGACGCGGACCAGCTGGCACGGCTGACGCACGCACCGGCGGCGGTGTGGCTGTTCCTGTTCCACGCGGTGTCGCTGTGCTCGCTGATCGGCGGCGGGCGGTGGCTGCTGATGCTGTGAGGGCCGGGCGGTGACTGCCGACGCTGTGCAGGCCGGGACGATGGCGTCCGTCCCGGCTCGCCCCGCGCCCCGGCCGCCGGGCGCGGGCGGCGGGCGTCCGTCCCCGGCGGTCCCCCTGCCGTGGCCCGGGTCCGCCCGCCTCCCGCCGCTCTCGATCAAGATCTCGGGTCACCGCCAGCCACTAAAGTGGGGGCATGGCCGTTAACCCCGCACCCACCGCCCTCTGGCCCGCCCCGCACGCGAGCGGAGCCGTCGACGCGACGGTCCACGTGCCCGGGTCCAAGTCGGTCACCAATCGCGCCCTGGTGCTCGCCGCCCTTGCCTCCGAGCCGGGCTGGCTGCGGCGCCCGCTGCGCTCCCGCGACACGCTGCTCATGGCGGACGGCCTGCGGGCTATGGGTGTGGGCATCGAGGAGACCGTGTCCTCCAGCAGCGGCGCGGGCGCCTCGGGCGAGGCGTGGCGCGTGATCCCGGCGAGCCTGCGGGGCCCGGCCACGGTCGACGTCGGCAACGCGGGCACCGTCATGCGCTTCCTGCCGCCGGTCGCCACGCTGGCCGACGGCCCCGTCCGCTTCGACGGCGACCCGAGGTCGCACGAGCGCCCCCTGCACGGCGTCATCGACGCCCTGCGGGTGCTGGGCGCCCGGATCGACGACGACGGCCGCGGCGCGCTGCCCCTGACCGTGCACGGCAGCGGCGGGCTGGACGGCGGGCGGGTCGAGATCGACGCGTCCTCCTCGTCCCAGTTCGTCAGCGCCCTGCTGCTGTCCGCCCCGCGCTACAACCAGGGCGTCGAGGTCCGTCACGTCGGCTCGGCGCTGCCGTCCGTGCCGCACATCCGCATGACCGTCGACATGCTGCGCGCGGTCGGCGCCCAGGTCGACACCCCCGAGTCGGGCGGCGAGCCGAACGTCTGGCGGGTCACCCCGGGCGCGCTGCTCGGCCGGGACCTGACCGTCGAGCCCGACCTGTCCAACGCGCAGCCGTTCCTCGCGGCGGCGCTGGTGACCGGCGGCAAGGTCGTCGTCCCGGACTGGCCGTCCCGCACGACCCAGCCGGGTGACCGGCTGCGGGAGATCTTCACCGAGATGGGCGGTTCCTGCGAACTGACCGACTACGGCCTGACGTTCACCGGTTCGGGAGCCGTCCACGGCATCGACGTCGACCTCGGCGAGGTCGGCGAGCTGACGCCGGGCGTCGCGGCCGTCGCCGCCCTCGCGGACTCGCCGTCCACCCTGCGGGGCGTGGCGCACCTGCGGCTGCACGAGACCGACCGCCTCGCCGCGCTGACCAAGGAGATCAACGAACTGGGCGGTGACGTCACGGAGACCGCGGACGGCCTGCACATCCGCCCGCGCCGGCTGCACGGCGGCGTCTTCCACACCTACGAGGACCACCGCATGGCGACGGCCGGCGCGGTCATCGGCCTGGCCGTCGAGGGCGTGCAGATCGAGAACGTGGCGACGACCGCGAAGACCCTGCCGGACTTCCCCGAGCTGTGGGCCGGGATGCTCGGGAGCGACAGGGCGTAGGGGACGTAAGCGATGCGCCGCTACGGCAAGCACACCGACGAGGACGACATCCGTTCGCGCCCCAACCGCCGGGGCAACCGCCCGCGCACCAGCATCCGCCCCAAGCACGAGGACGCGGCCGAGGGCATGGTGCTCACCGTCGACCGGGGCCGGCTGACCTGTCTGGTCGAGGGCCGTATCGTGATGGCCATGAAGGCCCGGGAACTGGGCCGCAAGGCCGCGGTGGTGGGCGACCGGGTGGCGCTCGTCGGCGACCTCTCCGGTGCGAAGGACACCCTGGCGCGCATCGTCCGCATCGGGGAGCGGGGCTCCGTCCTGCGCCGCACGGCCGACGACGACGACCCGTACGAGCGCGTGGTCGTGGCCAACGCCGACCAGCTCGCCGTCGTCACCGCCCTCGCCGACCCCGAGCCGCGCCCGCGCCTGATCGACCGCTGCCTGGTGGCGGCGTACGACGGCGGCCTGGAGCCGCTGCTGGTGATGACGAAGTCGGATCTGGCCCCGCCGGACAAGCTGCTGGAGCTGTACGGCGCCCTCGACATCCCGCATGTCGTCACCAGCCGCGAGGAGTTGGAGAGCGGCGAGGCCGCGGACCGGGTGCGGGAGCACCTGGCAGGGAAGATCACCGCGTTCGTCGGCCATTCCGGCGTCGGCAAGACGACGCTGGTCAACGCGCTGGTGCCCGAGGAGCGGCGGCGGCTGACCGGGCACGTGAACGCGGTGACCGGGCGGGGCCGCCACACCACCACCTCGGCGCTGGCGCTGCCGCTCGCAGACAACGTGGGCGGCAGCGGCGGGGGCTGGGTCGTCGACACCCCGGGCGTACGGTCCTTCGGGCTCGCGCACGTCGACCCCTCCCGCGTCATCAACGCCTTCCCCGACCTGCAGCCGGGGACGGAGGGCTGTCCGCGCGCGTGCAGTCACGACGAGCCGGACTGCGCCCTCGACGCCTACGTCGCCGAGGGCCACGCCGACCCGGCCCGGCTGTACTCGCTGCGCCGGCTGCTGGCCACGCGGGAGCGCAGGGAAGGCGACTGACCTCCGCGTTGTTCGTCCTGGCCGGGGCGGGGCACGGGCATAATCGCACCGAGCCGGATCCGAGCCGAGCACCACGACGAGCGGTCACGGAACGCGGACACACGAAAGGACAGCACATGGCGTGGCTGCTGGTCATCGTCGCGGGTCTGCTCGAGACCGGCTTCGCGGTGTGTCTGAAGCTGTCGCACGGCTTCACCCGGCTCTGGCCGACCGTCGCCTTCTCCTGCTTCGCCCTGGGCAGTTTCGGCCTGCTCACCCTGTCCCTGAGGAAGCTGGACGTCGGACCCGCGTACGCGGTGTGGACGGGCATCGGCGCGGCGGGCACCGCCGTCTACGGCATGGTCTTCCTCGGCGATCTGGTGTCGACGCTGAAGATCGTCTCGATCACCTTCGTCATCATCGGCGTCATCGGTCTCCAGCTGTCCGGCTCCACGCACTGAACGCCGGGCAACGCCCCTCAGTCCCGGGCCGGTTGGCGAGGCAGGGCCCGCCGGACCAGCTCGGCGATCCCGCCGTCGCCCGGTGGAGCGGCCACGCAGGACAGTGCGAGGCGGAACACCAGCTCGCAGGTGCGCGTCAGCTCGGCGGTGTCCGGCCGGAACGCGCCGGACGCGGTCAGGACGTCGACGGCACGGTCGCGGACGGCCGCCACGAAGTCGCCGGGCGACGGCAGCGCACCGTCCGCCCTGCGCTGCGCCGGGAGGGGGGAGGACGAGGGCACCGCCGCCAGGACGGGTGCGGGCAGCCGTTCGCTCCAGTCGCCGGTGAGCAGGGCGCGGATCAGGGTGTTCTCCCTGGCGGCCGCGACGGTCCACTCGGCGGCGGCGGTGAGGCGGTCCCCGGCGTCGTCGTGGGCGGCGAGCGCGCGCTCGACCCCGGCGAGGTAGCGGTCCGCCTCCCTGCGCACGAGGGCCCGCGCGAGTCCGTCCTTGTTGCCGAACTCGTTGTAGAGCGTCTGCCGGGAGACCCCGGCCGCCGCGGCCACGTCGACCATCCGCACGGCGGACCACGGCCGGCGTGCCAGCGCCGTACGGGCGGCGTCCAGCAGGGATTCCCGCGTCGCAGGCATCATCGCCTCCCGGGGGCGAGCGACCTCTGCGCCCAGATTTGACGCGCCCGGAGGGGCTGTCAAGCCCTCGCGGACACGGTGGGCCCGGGCGCCCCGGACGTCCGCCGCCTCCGTCCCCCGGCCGGCCCGCCGGCCCGACCCGTGTGGCCCCGGCCCCTTGCCGGCGGATACCGTTCGTTGCATGGCCGACTACCTCGACGACCTGCGCCTGGCCCACGTCCTCGCCGACGCCGCGGACGCCGCGACGATGGCCCGCTTCAAGGCGCTCGACCTCAAGGTCGAGACCAAGCCGGACATGACGCCGGTGAGCGAGGCGGACAAGGCGGCGGAAGAACTCATCCGCGGGCAGCTGCAGCGTGCCCGGCCCCGCGACGCGGTCCTCGGTGAGGAGTACGGCGTCGAGGGCACCGGCCCCCGCCGCTGGGTCGTCGACCCGATCGACGGCACCAAGAACTACGTCCGCGGCGTCCCCGTCTGGGCCACCCTGATCTCCCTGATGGAAGCCGGCGAGGGCGGATACCGGCCGGTCGTCGGCGTCGTCTCCGCGCCCGCCCTCGGCCGCCGCTGGTGGGCGGCGCTGGGCCACGGCGCGTTCAGCGGCCGCAGCCTGTCGTCGGCGACCCGTCTGCACGTCTCCCGCGTCGCGCGGCTCGCGGACGCCTCCTTCGCGTACTCCTCGCTCAGCGGCTGGGAGGAGCAGGGCCGCCTGAACGGCTTCCTGGACCTGACCCGCCAGGTGTGGCGCACACGCGCCTACGGCGACTTCTGGCCGTACATGATGGTCGCCGAGGGGTCGGTCGACTTCTGCGCCGAGCCGGAGCTGTCGCTGTGGGACATGGCCGCCAACGCGGTCATCGTCACGGAGGCGGGCGGCACCTTCACCGGTCTCGACGGCCGCCCGGGCCCGCACAGCGGCAACGCGGCCGCGTCGAACGGACTGCTGCACGACGAGATGCTCGGCTACCTCAACAGGCGTCACTGAGGCACGGCACGCACCGGCGTCCGTCCGGCACCGCACCGCCCGCACCGGCGTCCGCCCGGCAGCACAGACCCGCGCGTATCCCGCGCACCGCCCGGCAGGTCCCGCATCCGCCCGCGCCACCGCACGCCCGAGCGCAGCCCGCGCCGCCGGCCGGGCAGGCGGCGGTCCGCCCGGACGCGGCGCGGCCGGGTCCGCGGACCGAGCCCGCGCACCCTCAACCGGCCCCGCGCACGCCCTTGTTGACCCGCCCTTTACCTGTCACTCTGAGGACACCCCCATTTGTGAACTTGTGAATGACCGCACAAGTTCCGGGACTCCCAGGAGGTGGCTCCAGCCCATGCTCGTCCGCGACGCCATGAGCACCGTGGTCCTCACCATCGGCCCCGCACACACCCTCCGCCAGGCAGCCGCCCTGATGTCCGCACGCCGCGTCGGCGCTGCCGTGGTCCTCGACCCCGACGCCGGCGGTGTCGGCATCCTGACCGAACGCGACGTCCTCGACTCCGTGGGCCTGGGCCAGGACCCGGACACGGAACCCGTCCACGCCCACACCACGACCGACGTCGTGTTCGCCGCCCCGTCCTGGACGCTGGAGGAGGCGGCCCGCGCCATGGCGCACGGCGGTTTCCGCCATCTGATCGTCCTGGACCGCGGCGAACCGGCCGGGATCGTCTCGGTGCGCGACATCATCCGCTGCTGGGCCCCTGCCCGGCAGGCCGCGCAGCGCGTTCCCGCCTGAGTACGCGAACGGGCCGGACCCCCGCTCCCGGGGGTCCGGCCCGTCACCGCGGCAAGCGGTCCGGTGCCCTGAGGCGTCAGCCGCGCAGGGCCTGGACCGCGACCTCCAGACGCTTGCCGAAGTCGGCGTCCGCCTGGCGGAAGTTGTTGATCGCGCGCTCGGCGACGTCCTCGCGCGAGACCTGCGAGATGGCGCCCGCGAGGTTGTTCACCAGGCGCTCCTTCTCCTCCTCCGTCATCAGGCGGTAGAGGTTCCCCGCCTGGACGAAGTCGTTGTCCTCGGCGTGGACCGGGGCCTCCTGGTCGCCGGTGACACCGGTGACCGGGATCGGCTGCCACAGCGGCCGGCCGGTCTGGAACGGACCGCCGAAGCTGTTCGGCTCGTAGTTCTTCGCACCCTTGTGGCGGCCGTCGTACAGGGAGCCGTCACGGGAGGTCGTGCGCGCCTCGGTGGCGTGCGGGCGGTTCACCGGCAGGTGGTCGGCGTTGATGCCGACGCGGTAGCGGTGGGCGTCGCCGTAGGCGAAGAGGCGGCCCTGGAGCATCTTGTCCGGGGACGGGCCGATGCCGGGCACGAAGTGCGCCGGGGAGAAGATCGACTGCTCGACCTCGGCGAAGATGTTCTCCGGGTTGCGGTTGAGCTCCAGTCTGCCGATCTCGATGACCGGGTAGTCGGCGTGCGGCCAGACCTTCGTGAGGTCGAACGGGTTGAAGCGGTAGCCCGCCGCCTCGGCCGCGGGCATGATCTGGACGCCCACGGTCCAGCTCGGGTACTCGCCGCGCTCGATCGCCTCGCGCAGGTCGCGCTGGTGGGAGTCGGGGTCCTCACCGGCGAGCCTGGCGGCCTCCTCCTGGGTGAGGCACTTGATGCCCTGGTCGGTCTTGAAGTGGTACTTGACCCAGAAGACCTCGCCGGCCTCGTTGTTCCACTGGAAGGTGTGCGAGCCGAAGCCGTCCATGTGACGGTAGGACGCCGGGATGCCGCGGTCGCCGAACAGCCAGGTCACCTGGTGCGTGGACTCGGGCGACAGGCCCCAGAAGTCCCAGACGTTGTCCGGCTCCGTCGACCCGGTGTACGGGTCGCGCTTCTGGGTGTGGATGAAGTCGGGAAACTTGAGGGCGTCCTTGATGAAGAACACCGGGGTGTTGTTGCCGACGAGGTCGTAGTTGCCCTCTTCGGTGTAGAACTTCAGCGCGAAGCCGCGCGGGTCGCGGACGGCGTCCGCGGCACCCAGGTTGCCGGCCACGGTCGAGAAGCGGAGGAAGACCTCGGTCTGCTTGCCGACCTCGGACAGGAACGCGGCGCGCGTGTACGGGGTGACGTCGGCGGTGACCGTGAAGGTCCCGTAGGCCCCGGCGCCACGGGCGTGCACGACGCGCTCCGGGATGCGCTCGCGGTTGAAATGGGCCAGCTTCTCCAGGAGCAGCTGGTCCTGCACGAGCACCGGGCCGCCGGCGCCCGCCGTCTCGCTGTTCTGGTTGTCGGCCACCGGAGCACCGGCCTCCGTGGTGAGCGGCCCCTGCGTCACGTGCGCCTCCTGCTTCATTGCTGACCAATCCTGCACCTTGGCCAAAGTCGAGGCCGATCCTACAGTAGACATTGTCCAAATCAAGTGACGCTCCAAAGTCACACCCGTTCGGGACCTGGCCCCCTCTGCTGCTAGGCTGGTTCGCATGAGCGACCTTCTGGAACGGCTGCGCGGACGCGGATGGCGCATGACCGCGCAGCGGCGCGTCGTGGCCGAGGTCCTGGACGGCGAGCACGTCCACCTCACGGCCGACGAGGTCCACGCCCGGGCCGTCGGCAAGCTGCCCGAGATCTCCCGGGCGACCGTCTACAACACGCTGGGCGAGCTGGTCTCGCTCGGTGAGGTGATCGAGGTCTCCACGGACCGGCGGGCCAAGCGGTACGACCCGAACGCCCACCGGCCGCACCACCACCTGGTCTGCGCCCGCTGCGGTGCCATCCGGGACGTCCACCCGACCGGTAACCCCTTGGCCGACCTCCCGGACAGCGAGCGCTTCGGCTTCACCGTCTCCGACGTAGAGGTGACGTACCGCGGGCTGTGCCCGACCTGCAGGGCGGCGTGAGGCGCGTACCCCCTTCGAAAAGGCCCCGGCACCGGTGAGGTGCCGGGGCCTTTCGCTGCACGGACGCCGCCGCGGAAGCCGGCCGCACACGCCGCCGGTCACGCTCCGCGCCCGGAAACACACCGAAGGCCGGCTCAGCTCCTCCACCGGGCTCGTGTCCCTCAGCGTCGGCGGCAACGACGCGGGCTTCGCGGACGTCATGACGACCTGTGTGACCTCGTCCGACA